>JBDKJC010000344.1:0-4846 GCA_039796815.1 Cyanobacteriota bacterium
TCAATCTTCCCTCAAGGATATCCCTATTTTAGTCACAGGAGGCCCTACCCCTGTTCCCATCGATCATATTCGTCGTCTAACTAATCGCTTTACAGGGAAATTAGGAGCTTGTATTGCTGAGGAATTATACCTGCGGGGAGCAAAAGTAAAATTGATTCATGGACAGGGTAGTTATTCTCCTCCTGAATATTTCCCACGCAAAATAGTTACTACCTACGATGAGTATCTGACTGAGGTTATGAGCGAGCTACAAACTAATTATCGTTACGGCATTTTTTCCGCTGCGGTAGCTGACTATCAACCTACTCAAGTATTCCCTGGTAAAATTCCTAGCGGTGAATTATCTAAAATCGATTTAATACCAACGCCAAAAGTAATTAGTAAAGTTAAAGCAAAATTCCCTCACCTTAAGATGATTACCTTTAAGTATCAAGAAAATATTGCCCACGAAGAATTAATTAAAATTGCCAAAAATAGATTGCAGCAGGGTTATCAAATGATAGTAGCTAATCGAGGGGAAGAACACCAAGCCACAGGCGCACAGGTAGTTTATTTAGTGACCAAAGACCAACCACCACAAAAAGTAGTAGGCAAAGCAGAAATTGCTAAAGCGATCGCCAATTATTTAGAAACAGATTGCAATCGACACTAAATAATTGCTTTTTTAATTCTTAGCCCACAAAGATTGCGAAGTGTTAAGATAATCGGGTTTTTCCACCCATATTGTCTGATTGCAGGTACAACCAGTAGTGTTCCTAATAGCCCGACTGTCGATTAGTACAAAAACACTTTAAAAATACTATTTATTTTACTGAATCAAAGCTGTAGTTCATGGTTCATATTAAGCGAGTCGAACTGTCTCACTTTAAATCCTTTGGTGGCACAACGAAAGTTCCTATTTTACCAGGGTTTACCGTAGTTTCGGGACCAAATGGTTCGGGAAAGTCGAATATTTTAGATGCACTGCTATTTTGTTTAAATTTGGCAAGTTCTAAAGGAATGCGTGCCGATCGCTTACCCGATCTGGTCAATAATAAGCATATTGCTAATGGCAAGGTTGCGGAAGCGGTGGTTTCTGTTACTTTTGACTTGACTGATTTGGGTGATTTGTCGGATGTAGTGACAACGGTGACTGATGCCAAGAATTTAACTTTGGTTTCTTCTACCGAAGAACTGGCAGAGGCTATGGCCAATAGCAGCAAAGAAACGGAGAATAGTAATGGTCATAGTGTAGAAGAATTAGAGGAAGTCGAGGAACTAGAAAGAGACACTGTAGATCAAGACGATAAAAAAATCATGGCGATCGCCAATGGTGATAGTCTGGAATGGAAAATTACTCGTAGGTTACGGGTAGCAAAGAAAGGTAACTATACCTCGACGTTTTATATTAACGGGGAAGTATCTAGCGCGACGGAAGTTCATGAACAGCTACAAAAATTAAGGATTTATCCTGAAGGATATAACGTGGTGTTGCAGGGTGATGTTACCAGTATCATTACGATGAATTCTAAGGAAAGGCGAGAAATTATTGATGAGTTAGCGGGGGTTGGTGCATTTGACCGTAAAATTCAGCAAACCCGTAAGACACTTGATAAAGTGCAGGAAAGAGAAGAAAAATGTCATATCATTGCTCAAGAGTTAATTGCTAATCGCGATCGCTTGGCAGCGGATCGAGTCAAGGCCGAAAAGTATCGTAAGTTAAAAGAGCAGGTACAGGAAAAGAAGATCCATGAGCAGGTTTTAGTTTGGAGATCGCTTACCCAGCAGCAAGAGGAGGTACAGAATCGCTTTGCTGCGGGAGAAAAGGAGGCGACACAGCTCCAGTCAAGTATTCTTAAGCTAGATGCAGAAGTAACCCAAGAGAGCGCCAAGCTAGAAACTCTTAATGCTCAAGTCAAGGCTTTGGGAGAAGATGAACAGCTATCAATTGCCTCAGATTTAGCTACCCAAAAAGCCAAACAGTTTACTCTACAGCAAAAGTTAGGTGAACTAAATAATACGAGCCAGCAAAAGCAGTTAAACTTAGTCCAGACAGAACAGAATTTAGCACAGTATCAACAGGAAATTAAACAGTTTGCTCAAGAGCAAGACAGACTAGAAAATGAAATCATTCCTACTTTGATCGCTAATGCAGTTGCAGCCAGAGAAACTGTTAGCCAGAGTAAAGCTAATGCTAATGCGATCGCCGAAGCTTCAGAAGCTTGGGTACAAGAACAGGCAAGTCTTTCGCGCCAAGCAGCGACAATTCAAGAGACTCTGAATCCTCAACGTACTGAGCAAGCCAGAATTAGTGAGCAATATAATCAGCTAGACAAGACGATTCAATCACAAACTGAGTCATTAGCAGCAGTTGACGCAGAATTAAAAGTTAAGCAATCCGAATTTGATTCCCTGTCGGGGAAAGTGGCAACAGAACAAGGTCATGTACAAGAAATTGCCCAACAGCTAGCCGAAGCTGAAAGCGATCGCACTTTGCAACAGGAAACCCAATCACGTCTACTTAAAGAACAGCGAGATAAACAACGGGAATTAGATAAGCTAGAAGCAAAAAAGCAAGCACAGCAGGAAGTACAGGGAACTTATGCTAGTAAAATCATCCTCAATTCCCACCTCTCAGGCATCGAAGGGTTAGTAGTACAATTAGGACAAGTAGAACAACGCTACCGTCTGGCTTTAGAAACTGCTGCGGGGGGAAGATTGGGCTTTATTGTCGTCGAAAGCGATCGCGTGGCAGCACAAGGTATTGAATTGCTCAAAAGAGAACGAGGAGGAAGGGCGACTTTCTTGCCTTTAAATAAGATTCAAGCACCATCGTTAGGCAATATTGCCACCATGCGTTTTGGGCGTGGCTTTATCGACTTGGCTGTAAATTTAGTAGACTGCGATCCTCGCTATGAGGAGATTTTTGCTTATGTGTTTGGCGGTACGATTGTTTTTGACAACCTTGATAATGCTCGTTCGCAGTTAGGTAAACATCGTATTGTCACCTTAGAAGGGGAAATTCTCGAAGCTAGTGGCGCAATGACAGGGGGAAGTCAATCTAGTCGTTCTAGTTTGCATTTTGGGGGAACAGCTAACCGCGAACCTGAACAAGTTGAGGCGTTACAAGAACGTTTAGCAGAAATAGCCCGCATCTTAAGTAGCTATGAGCAAAGAATAGCAAATCAGATAGCGCAGATCAAGGATTTAGCTGAAGAATTAACCGAAGCCAGGCAACTCGGTCGAGATAATAAGATGTTGTCGGAACAATTAGAAAAAGACTTAAAACGTCTAACTGGTCAAAGAGAACTTCTCATCAATCAGCTACACAATAATCGCCAGGAAAGAGATATTATTCAGTCTCGTTTAGTAATCTTGAATCGTGAAATTCCTGAACAAGAAACTAATTTAAACAGCTTACAACAGCAACTAAAAGTATTAGAAAATTCCCATGCTCAAAGTGAGTGGCAGCAAGTTCAGGCGGTAATTAATACTCAAGAAGAGCAGCTAAGACAACAAGAACAGAACTTAAGACAGGCAGAAACCGAATTATTAGAACTAACTAATAAACATCAAAGAGTTCGAGAAAAGTTCACAGAATCAGAGCAAAATATTGTTCAATTAACTAACGATCAAATAGTAATTAAAGAACAACAAAGACTAATTAACGATCAGTTAACAGAAATTGCCCAAAAAATTACTGCCGCTGACACAGAATTAGCCAAATTATCAGAAAAACTGGGAGCAACCAAACAAGAACGCGATTGCCTAGAAAATCAATTAAAAGAATTGCGCGATCGCCATCAAAAACAAGTCTGGCAATTAGAAAAACTTCAAGCAACACAACAAGAAAGACAAACCACGCTACAAACTCTACAACAGCAAATAGCTGAACAAATACAAGAACTACCCGATCCTCTTCCTGAAATTCCCCAATTAGTTAATGATGACGGGATAGAAGCGGGGGAATCAATTACTTTTGCTAATCTTCAAGAACAAATAGAACAGCTACAAAAACAGATTCGCAACGGTGAAAAACGCCTTGAAGCAATGGAACCAGTCAATATGCTGGCGTTAGAAGAATATGAAAAAACCGAAGCTAGATTACAGGAACTGTCTCATAAACTAGACACGATTGAAGCAGAAAGAACCGAATTATTATTGCGGGTGGAGAAATTTACCACCCTGCGTTTACGCGCATTTAAAGAATCTTATGATGCAGTCAATGAGAACTTCCAAAAAATCTATGCCGAACTATCCGATGGTGATGGACATCTCCAGCTAGAAGATGAAAATGATCCGTTCAACGGTGGCTTAAATTTGGTTGCTCATCCCAAAGGGAAACCAGTACAGAAACTAAGCTCTATGTCTGGAGGCGAAAAATCATTAACCGCATTAGGCTTTATCTTCTCCCTACAAAAATATCGTCCTTCTCCTTTTTATGCTTTTGACGAAGTAGATATGTTCCTTGATGGTGCCAATGTCGAAAAGCTCTCTCGGATGGTCAAACAACAGGCACAAGAAGCACAGTTCATTGTCGTCAGTCTGCGTCGTCCGATGATTGAAGCCTCAGAAAGAACCATCGGGGTTACTCAAGCAAGAGGCGCTCACACTCAAGTATTGGGTATAAAAATGAAATAACTGGTTGCATTGATAGCCGTACAAGCCTAGCTGAGGGTAATTAAGGTGATTGGCTCGAATTGAATCAAAAAAGCTAATAGCTAATAGCTGATAGCTACGACAGTAATCTTTTGTAATTCATACTTTCAATCAGCAACGCCATAAAACGATAGCAAGTTCAATCTCGCTCAAATTCTACTGATTCCAATTGCGCTTCTTTAGTTTGCAATAGAGTTGGAGATTGAAG
>JBDKJC010000345.1:0-4844 GCA_039796815.1 Cyanobacteriota bacterium
TTCCGCTATTCTTTGACGGATGGTAGTGGTTATTTGGAAGTAGCGACTACTCGTCCTGAGACGATGTTAGGGGATACAGGGGTGGCGGTTAATCCTAATGATGAGAGATATAAAGATTTTATTGGTAAGACGGTTACGCTACCCATAGTTGGAAGAGAAATTCCGATTATTGGGGATGAGTTTGTAGACATGGAATTTGGCACAGGCTGCGTTAAAGTTACTCCTGCCCACGATCTTAATGATTTTGAGATGGGTAAACGTCATGACCTACCGATGATTAACATCATGAATAAAGATGGTAGTCTCAATGAAAATGCAGGAGAGTTTCAGGGACAGGATCGCTTTGTTGCCCGTAAAAATGTAGTTAAGAAACTAGAAGAATTAGGTAATTTAGTTAAGATTGAAGATTATCGTCATAGCGTTCCTTATAGCGATCGCGGTAAAGTACCAGTAGAACCTTTATTATCAACCCAGTGGTTTGTCAAAATTGAACCATTGGCGCAGAAAGCCTTGAGTTGCCTAGATAACGATAATTCTCCTAACTATGTTCCTGAAAGATGGAAAAAGGTATATCGGGACTGGTTAGTTAAGTTAAAAGACTGGTGTATCTCTCGTCAGTTATGGTGGGGACATCAAATACCTGCTTGGTATGTGGTTTCGGAAACGAATGGCGAGATTCAGGATAATACTCCCTTTGTCGTAGCTTACGATGAGGCAGAAGCCGAAACTAAGGCGAAAGAGCAATATGGCGATAATATTCAACTGGAACAAGACTCCGATGTTTTGGATACCTGGTTTTCTGCTGGACTATGGCCCTTTTCCACAATGGGATGGCCCAATGAAACGGAAGATTTAGCCAAGTATTATCCGACTACGACTCTAGTTACGGGTTTTGATATCATCTTTTTCTGGGTTGCCCGCATGACCATGATGGCAGGACACTTTACAGATAAGATGCCCTTTGCTGATGTTTATATTCACGGCTTGGTTTTGGATGAAAATGGACAAAAGATGTCCAAGTCAAAAAATAACGGTATCGATCCTCTCTTGATGATCGATAAATATGGTGCAGATGCTTTGCGTTACACTCTGATAACTAAAGTTGTAGGTGCAGGACAGAATATCAGCTTTGACTATGACCGTAAAAAACAAGAATCACCTTCTGTAGAAACTTCCCGCAACTTTGCCAACAAGCTGTGGAATGCCTCGCGGTTTGTGATGATGAACCTCAAAGGGAAGACTCTTCAAAAGTTAGGACAGCCAGACACTACAGCGTTAGAGTTAGCGGATCGATGGTTGCTGTCTCGTTTCTATCAAACCGTTAAACAAACTAAAGCTAATATTGAGTCCTATAGTTTAGGGGAAGCAGCCAAAGGTTTATATGAGTTTATCTGGAATGACTTTTGTGATTGGTATATCGAGTTAGTTAAAACTCGCTTGTGGCAAGATGAAACGTCTACTTCTCGCCTGGTAGCACAACAAACTTTAGGTTATGTTCTCGAAGGCATACTTAAACTGCTGCATCCTTTTATGCCTCATATCACAGAAGAAATTTGGCAAACTTTAACACAGCAAGCCCCCCTAAATCCCCCCAAATTTGGGGGGACAGATCAAACCTTAGCAACGCAAATTTATCCTGAAGTTGCCGAAGATTTAATTAATCCTGACTTAGAAACTAGCTTCAATTTACTATTTGACACCATTAGTACAATTCGTAATTTACGCGCCGAGTCAGTAATTAAGCCAGGAGAAAAAATCAAAGTAATTCTGCAAACCGAAAGCGATCGCGAATCTGATATTCTTAAATCTACTCAAAGCTATATCCAAGATATTGCTAAAGTAGGGGAGCTAATCATTACCTCTAACCTCACAGAAGATCCAGGACAGGTAATTGCAGGGGTAATAGGTACAGTACAAGTATTAATTCCCTTGACTGGTTTAGTAGATGTGTCTGCATTACAAGCGAAATTACAAAAAAAACTAGACAAAGTGAAGCAAGATATCAAATCTTTAACTGGACGTTTAAACAACCCTGGTTTTGTAAATAAAGCCCCCGCTGAGGTCATTCAAGGTGCTAATAATGACTTGGCGGAAGCGCAAAAGCAAGCTGAAATACTACAAGAGCGTCTAGATCGTCTTCAGTAAAAATACGATTGATTTATCAGCTAGATTAATTAAGTTTAGTTGGCTAGATCGATCTTTTATGTCTATCATTATGCTGATAGAAATTATTTTGTCTGGTAAAGCTTCTTGGTGTGAGTCTAACAATTAAGTGTTCGGTGATTATAAATAATGTTATACCTAGCTCAAGTTGAGATTGACCCAGAGTCAGCAGAAATACAGCTTCAAGTACTTGCTCGTCAGGAATCAGAATATGTTTGGTCAGTAGACAATTCTCAGACTTTGTTTTTAACCAAGGAAAGTTCTCTCTGTGGAGGGGTATTAGTATTAGTAGAGATAGGACAAGAGCATCAAATAATTAGTATTCAAGATGCTAAAGAGTGGATTTTGAGCGTTTTACAGCAGTATTTAACTAAAAATGCCATTAATCCCCAGTTTATTGAAGTCGAACAAAGCAAAGTGGAAAAATGGCGACAAGAAATTACGGCTCAGAATCTGGAATTAAATCGTCGTGCCTTGGAAATTGAAACTCGTCGGGAACAATTACAGGAATTGGAACAAGAATTAATACGCGATCGCGAAGAGTTAGCTAAATTAAAAGAGAAATTAAATTAAGTATACTGAGTGGCGATCGCAATATCTATAAAAAGGGCGATCGCTTTTTTATAATGGCAATAAATTTACTAATTAATTAGATTATAAGTAATAAAAATTATCTAAAAATATTTAAAATATCCTTAACGGTATTTACGTTTTGTCTTACACCATTTACGGTATCCTTAACTGAATTAAGACTGTCAGTCACAGATACGGGTTCAGAATCCACAGGGACATTTTGATAATTATAGTCATTACTGTCACCACTAATATTAGTAGTATTAACGGGCTCTTGTGCTATTGAAATCTTATCAAATCTAATATTAGTTAGTACATTAGTGTCACTATCTATTTTTATACCTAAATCCAAAATTGCAAAATTGTTAACATTTTGAGGGATATTATCAAATTTAATAGAAGCTTTGAGAGGAACTCCTTGGATAAAATTATTTCCAATTATTCCATTCCAGCCATCAAACTGGTTTCCAACTTTTGCAGAATTAGAAAAATATTCGTTGCCATTTAAATCTATAAATCTTGTATTTTTTGTGGCTATAAAAATTTTGTTGTCTTTAACTTCACTAGTAATAACTAACGTACAGCTTAGAGTGTTGCTTTTTCTCATGCATCCATGTAGTTCATATGCTATATCATTTTTTTGAGTAATTTTAACAGCTTCTTCTACTGGTTTAGTAGTAACATTTTCAGCATTAGCAATATTAGAAAGCGCAGTTCCAATAGTTAAAAATAAAGTAGTTGCAGTTAAGAGTTTAACAATCATATTAGTTTAATAATAAAGTAATTTATTTTAGTGATATCTCAATATTTTTACTGATTAAAAATACTTTGTATAGTGTATTAATAGGATTTTTATTTGAATATAAAATATTAATAAATTTGTGGCATATTTTATTTGAGTTTAGTACGTAATCTTATCAGTATTTTTTCCCTTCAACGACATAGAGCAGCAGGAAAAACTGATGAGACCCCGCGTCAACCTATAGTCATTCCAAATAAAAACCACATAATTCTGTAGGGGACGAACGACCATGCGCCCCCTACGATTAATTAAATTGGGCGCGAAATTTTAAAATGCGGGAGCTAACTTCAACCCCAATATCCTGGATCTGTAACGAGGTTGCTTCCCTGGGCTGCGGCAACTGCTAGCCGATCGCATCTTTCATTTTCGGCGATACCTGCGTGAGCTTTTACCCAAACAAACTCAACATCATGTATTTTGCAGAGATCGAGTAATTCTTGCCACAGATCGGGGTTTTTCGCCATTTCTTTACTATTTCTCCGCCAGCCGTTAGCCTGCCATTTTTTTGCCCAACCTTTGACCATCGCATCAACTATATATTTAGAATCACTGTGCAGCTTGACTTTAGAATTAGATTTGAGAGATTCTAATGCAGCGATCGCACCCATCATTTCCATCCGATTGTTGGTAGTCAACTTATAGCCAGCAGAAAGCTCTTCACGGCGATCGCCATCAATAATTACGGCACCATATCCACCCTTACCAGGATTACCCGTACAAGCACCATCGGTATAGATAATAATGGTGTCGCCTGCAACAGAAGATGGAGTTTGAGATGAAGATTTTGGTTTAATTGTGAGTTTTGATTTAGTGGGTGCTGCTACTTTGGGTTGAAGAGTTTTGATATAGGTAAATAATTCAGGCAATAAAGATTCAGGTAGAGCCTCAACTTCTGTCATGATTTTACTTTTGTAATCCATTGCCCATCTCAATCAATTAATTTACGCCCTTTATCATAGTTCATTCAAACTTTGAATTTTAGATAAATTTAGCTAAGTAATTTAGAAACAGTATTGCACAACGACATGTTGCATTATTTAACAAAGATCTTAAAACAATTAAAACAACTCAAGATCTAGATTTCTCTACAGAATAAACTGAACAGTAGAAAGTAAATTTATCTGCAATTTATCTGCAATCATTATGCCTACAGTTGATGTTCGTGGGGTAAATCACTATTACGAGTGGATTTGTCGTTCAGAGAATGCTCATAAACCAGTAATGGTGTTCATTCATGGTTGGGGAGGATCGGCAAAATATTGGCGCAGCACAGCAGAAGCGATCGCCGATGATTTTGACTGTCTAC
>JBDKJC010000346.1:0-4844 GCA_039796815.1 Cyanobacteriota bacterium
TTCCTGGTGCTAGTAGCGCAGTGGACCCACTTCGACTCCATCCCGAACTCGATTGTGAAACGCTGTGGCGGCGAAGATACTTGGGGGGTTGCCCCTCGGGAAAATAGCTCAGTGCCAGGTTCTCTTTCTAAACTACTCTGAAAGCGTTGTAATAAAATCGTCAACTTATCTAGAAGGAGCTTCTTTCAACGCTCTAGCAACTGCTTTCCAAGCTTGCTTTTTGTTGTATTGACGATCGCGTAGTAAAGGACGTACTTCTGCACCATCTTTTCTCGGAGCAAAGTCGCTTAACCAAGTGTAGCGGTCAGTTAATCCCCAATTAATAACAGTTGTGACAGCTGGTTCATCTAGTACCACAGAAAGATATTCATAGTAGGATTCTGCCACAATGCGATCGCGCACCTCAATGCTCCTGGGTACTTCTGTATCGCTGACATCCAACTCAGAAATAACAATTTTTAAGCCTAAACTGGCAACTTCGCTCAAAAATTTACGAAACTTGTTGCCATCAAAATCTTTATTCAATCGAGCCAATAAATGGCTTTGAATACCTAATGCATTAATTGGCGCACCGTTAGATTTTAATTTAGTCAGTAAAGTCAATAAGGCACTCCGTCTTTTTTCCCAATAACTATTACCCCAAGCATTACTATACTCTAGTGCGGTTTCATTTAAAATTAGCTTAGCACCAGGATCTGCTTCATGGGCGAGGACAAAAGCTCGCTGAATATAGCCTGAACCCAAAAACTTCAGCCAGGTAGGATATTTATCTCCCTGAAAACCACTCACCATCGTATCTCTTAAGCCATCTGCTCTACCATCTTCGACATTGATTACTTCATTAACCACATCCCAAGAATTTACCTTGCCTACATATCTTTTGCCTAGAGTCAAAATATGATTAGTAAAAATTTGCTCAATCTCCGCATTAGTAGTGTTAGGAGACTTAAACTTTTCTACTAACCAAGGGGAATTATATTGATTCCAAATCATTGGATGACCACGGAAAGCTATATTATTTTGTTGAGCAAAATTAAAGAAAGGGTCTACTTCACTAAAATTGTAATTGCTTGCACCGCTTAGTTGGGTATTAGCACCAAATGGACCTACTGTAACGCCAAAAAAGCCTCCCACTATTAGACCATAATCTTCAAGAAATATACGCTGAAACTTTAGATCTTGGGAGAAATCGCTAGACGATCGCTGATGAAATCCACCGTATAAGATACCTTTACTAGCAGCTATTTGGCGCAAACTTTCGGTCTCATTGGCTTTATTACTATTACTCTTATTGTTCAAATATTTACTAATCTGTTGGGTAGATATTAAGTCACTTTTGAATTTGTGTAGCAGAGTGGCTATTCCTAAACCGCCTAAACTACCTAAACCAAGTAAAACAGATCTTCGTCCACTAATAGTTTTTTTTATACTCATAACGTTAACGATAATACAGTTGAAATATTAGTATTGGTTTTAAGCTAATAAAATAATTAGTTTAGATAAATAATTATTTTATTATTCAATGCTTCAACCTTGATAGTGCATTTTTTCTCTTATCTCATTAAAAGCAAACTTTAGATTTTAAAATCAAGATAAGATTCTGGAATAGATCGCTTTAGATGAGCTTATTTTTTTTACTTTTGATGCCAAAATTCAAAAGCAGCTATTGCTTCAAGCTGATGATCTCGATGCCAATTACGCTCAATGTTAATTGGATAAAATCCAATATCAGTTGTTTCGTGAGACTCAGTGAAAGTTCCTGCCAAAACCTCGCCAAAGAATTCCAAATGATAAGTTGTGTGAGGCACTCCAAAATCTCCTGGCATTCTTGTACCCAGGCGAATTAGATCCTTCACCTCTACGATCAGTCCAGTTTCTTCCCTAACTTCTCTAACCAAAGACTGTTGCGGAGTTTCATTAACTTCTGCCCAACCAGAGGGAAGACACCAGGATAAATCATCAGTGCGACGAACTAAAAGAATTTCGCCTTTGGGATTAAAAATAGCCGCAGATACCCCAACTTTAGGAGTTATGTAACCTAATTCAGCCCGAAAGCGATCGCCTATAACCTGTGGAGGAAGATCGCTTAAGCTAGCATATTCACTATTAGCCAGACTAAGCAAACGTTCATAACGTTCTCGGTCATAAACATCACTGCTATAATTCAAGCCCAGTTGGGCAATAGCGCGTATTTCTTCAAGTAGCTTCAGCATATTTAGCGATCGCCTAAAAAAATCTAAAAATTTGCTCCTGTAACAAAATAACACTTGATTCAGATCATGTATCTTTTAGTCCTCAACGCTGGCTCAAGTAGCCAAAAGAGTTCCCTTTACAGATTGGGAACAGAATTACCACAACAGCCACTCGAACCTTTATGGTTAGGGGATATAGATTGGATTGCTTCAGATTTGGGTAGCCTGACTGTTAAAAGTAATAGCGTTCAACAACAGACTGAATTAGCCAACCGAGATCGGGCTTTAGAGACGATGCTCAATACTCTGGTTGAGGGGAAAACTAAAGTTTTAGAGGGCTTAGAACAAATAGATCTCGTCGGTCATCGGGTAGTTCATGGAGGGGCGAAATATTTCCAACCGACGATAATTACTGCTGAAGTTAAAAATACGATCGCTGATTTAATTCCTCTCGCTCCTAATCATAATCCTGCTCATCTTGAAGGGATAGAGGCGATCGCCAAAATTCTCCCCAAGGTTACTCAAATCGCTGTATTCGACACCGCTTTTCACAGTCAAATCCCCGAACCTGCCAAAGTTTATCCTCTGCCCTATGAATGGTATGAAAGGGGTATTCAACGCTATGGTTTTCATGGAATTAGTCATCAATATTGCGCCACTAAAACGGCTCAAATTCTCGCTCAATCTCTAGATTCTTTGAAAATAATTACCTGTCACCTAGGCAATGGTTGTTCTTTAGCTGCAATTGCCAATGGTATTTGTATCGACACCACGATGGGCTTTTCTCCCCTAGAAGGCTTAATGATGGGGACGCGTTGCGGTTCAATTGACCCTCAAATTTTGCTCTATCTAATGCGAGAAGATGGTTTAACTGAAGGTGAATTAAATCAATTATTAACTAAAGAGTCTGGTTTGTTGGGGGTTTCGGGTATATCTGCCGATATGAGGGCAATTTTAGCAGCCAGTGCTGAAGGACAAGCGAGAGCGCAACTAGCTTTTGATATTTACATTCATCGTCTTAGAAGTAGTATCGGGGCAATGATCGCATCTTTGGGAGGATTAGACGTTTTGGTGTTTACCGCTGGTGTGGGGGAAAATACAGCCAAGCTAAGGGAAGAAACCTGTGAGCAATTTGCTTTTTTAAGCTTATATCTGGACACAGATAAAAATAATGCCCATCCCGTGAATGAAGATATTGCCACCTCAGATTCCCAAGTTAGGGTATTAGTGATTCATACAGAAGAAGATTGGGCGATCGCCACTCAGTGCTGGCAGTTACAATCTTTTTCATTTGAATAGACTACGTTTTTAATTTAGTTAGCTTTTAGCTTTTTTGAAAAGCGGACTAACATTAATTAAAGGCAGTTAAAAATTTCTATCGCTGCTTCTTGTTCTATTTCATCGTAACTCTGAAACTCTTCACTCCAGAAACTTACTATGGTTACAACACCAATCACCAATAATCTGGCATCAGAATCAGTTTTAACTCCCGACGAACTACGAAAAATTCATGCTTACTGGCGAGCCTGTAACTATCTTGCCATTGGTATGATTTATCTTCGAGATAACCCACTACTCAAAGAACCCTTAAAACCAGAACATATTAAACAAAGATTACTCGGTCATTGGGGATCGTCTCCCACCCTGAGTTTTATCTACATTCATCTCAATCGACTGATCAAAAAATACGACCTCAACGCTCTTTATATCGCTGGGCCAGGGCATGGTGCGCCAGGAGTCTTAGGTCCTGTTTATCTTGAAAGTACTTATTCGGAAATTTATCCTGATATAAGCGAAGACACAGAGGGAATGCAGAAATTCTTCAAGCAATTCTCATTTCCAGGTCATATTGGTAGTCATTGTACTCCTGAAACTCCAGGTTCAATTCACGAAGGAGGGGAACTTGGTTACAGTCTTGCTCATGCCTTCGGTGCAGTTTATGACAACCCCGATTTAATTGCAGCTTGTGTCGTGGGGGATGGAGAAGCAGAAACAGGAGCTTTAGCAACCGCTTGGCACTCGAATAAATTCCTCAATCCTGTCCGTGATGGGGCAGTCTTGCCCATACTCAACCTCAATGGCTATAAAATTGCTAACCCAACTATTCTGTCTCGCATTAGCCCTGAAGAACTCGATAGCTTATTCCGAGGTTATGGCTATACCCCCTATGTAGTGGAAGGCTCAGATCCCGAACAGATGCATCAAAAAATGGCAGCCACTATGGAAGAGTGCATTGTCAAAATTCGGGAGATTCAACAGGAAGCCCGTAGTCAGAATCAAGCCTTCCGTCCTCGTTGGCCAATGATTATCCTCCGTACTCCTAAAGGCTGGACAGGGCCAAAAGATGTCGATGGTCATAAAGTTGAAGGATTCTGGCGATCGCATCAAGTACCGATGGGAGGAATGCACAGCAATCCCGAACACGTCAAACTGTTAGAAACATGGATGAAAAGTTATCGACCAGAAGAACTTTTTGATGAGCATGGTACTTTAATCCCCGAATTAAAAGAACTCGCTCCTGTGGGACTACGCCGTATGAGTGCTAATCCGATAACTAACGGTGGTCTAGTGCGTAAAGACCTCAAACTGCCCGATTTTCGCAACTACGCCGTGGCAATGGACAAGCCTGGTACTGTGCAGGTAGCCAATACG
>JBDKJC010000347.1:0-4836 GCA_039796815.1 Cyanobacteriota bacterium
CAGGGACAAAAGCTTATCTGGATGGCCCTTATGGCGTATTTACAAGCGATCGCTATTGGGACTCGACGGGATTTGTACTGATTGCTGGTGGAATTGGCATTACACCGATGATGAGTATGCTGGTGACTGCTGCCGAACGTCAAGATGATCGACCTTTTTTATTGATTTATGCCAGTAAAACTTGGTCTGATGTAACTTTTCGCGAACAACTAGACGAACTAAAAACTCAGCTAAATTTAACTATCATCCACGTGATCAAAGAACCCTCAGAAGAATGGAAAGGAGAAACAGGTCGTGTCGATCGCGAACTTTTAGTCAAATACATACCCTTGCACCGAGTTACTCGTCAATATTTTATCTGTGCTGCTTCTGTAATGATGGATGGCGTAGAAGCTGCCCTGCATGATTTAGGAGTACCTATTACTAACATTCATATGGAACATTTTAATCTTGTCTAACTAAACAATATGCGCTATAGCATCATGCTACAAGTGGTGAGCATTATTACTGTGATTCTTCTTGGGACAGCTGGCTTGTTTGCCTGGCTACAAAACCGTGAAACTCTACCATCAAAATTAGAAAGCCAACTTTTAGGCAACCCTGATTCGTTTACTCAATGAAGGTTTTAAACTCTCGATCGCGGACAAGAATAGTTAATAAAAACCAAAAGAAAAGGTCATGCTAGTCTACAACACAACCTTTTGAAAATTAAAAATTAGTATAGTAGGGAAAATTTAGACAAAATCACTCGCCTCGATCGCGTGAGCATCTACCCCAGATACAGAAGCTATTACTTCACCGCTAGAGGATAGCTTGATGTCAGTATTTTCATGATTCTGAGATATTTCTAGATGACTATATTGCAAACTAGAATCTAGAGAAAATTTATCTGTGCCATCGACATAATCGAAAATCTGGTCGGAATTATGTTCTGATGTGAGCTTAAATACATCTTCGCCATCACCACCAACTAGGGTATCATGACCCGCTCCACCTGCTAAAGTATCGTACCCTTGACCACCTCGTAGTAGATCGTCTCCGTCACCACCAACAAGTTTGTCATTTCCCTCATTACCAACAATTAAATCGTTGCCCCCATAACCATCAAGATAATTATCGCCAAAATCGCCATATAGTCGATCGCTCTCTTGACTAGGGTGCGAAATAGGATCGACGCGGAAAATCGCAAAATTACCATCTCCGAGTTTGGCTTGAAAAGCGACCTGACCCGAATCATTAAGTCCCTCTTGAACAATTACTAATTCTTCAACTGTTGAACCAGCCAGTTCATCTCCTACCCCAATAATCTTCTCAGAGCCTATCTCTGAAGCAACAAAGATCCCTGAACTACCATCATCTAATTCGGCAAAAAATGCTACTTCGCCATTATTATTAAAAGCAGGTTGGGAGTTAAAAGAGCTGAAATTACTGCTATCGTCTACCAGTGTTTTAGTTTCTCCATAAGTATTGGTGTAGATCCCGCGACTACCATCATCTCTTTGGGCTAAAAAAGCGATCGCTCCGTCATCATTAATGTCTGGAGAACTAAATTGATCGAATTCCCCATCACTGTTGGCGATTTCTTTGGTTTCACCATCATAGACAAAAATCCCTTGCCCTCCAGTATCTAAACCCGCATTAAATGCCACCTCGTCATTTTCATTAATCGAAGGTGAAATATCTAATGAGGTTACAGGACCATCCCCGCCAATCGTATCTATACCAACATCAAAACTATTAAAAATACCATCTGTAGAGGCAATTTCGGTTTTTGTTCCCTCCTCACTGATGGTATAGATTCTAGTAGCTACAGGAGAATCTACTGGTATATCTAAAAGATTGCCTGCCACATAAAGAACTGTACCGCGATCGTTGATTTCTGAACCACCAAATGTTTCGGAAGGTACGTTGCTTTCAACTAGAGTAGTTACTTCTTCTCCGTCCCCTATTTTGATTGTACTTTTGTCTAACTGAATAATTGGCTGATTATTTTCATCAAGAATTACATTGCCGTTTTCATCGGTCAACTGGCTAGTTTCGTTATTAGCAAAGCTAACTTTTCCTGAACTGTTAATTGAAGGTTCAAAGACAGGTTGAAACGCTCCTTCATTGAAAAATACTTGGCTATTATCAATGATATTTGTACTACTTTCGCTGTTGGCAGAAAAAATTCCGAAGGGAGGTAAATCAGTAGATACAAAAGCTTCAAAAGTAACATCACCCTGCTCGTTTATTGCAGGGTTAGTAAAAGAAGTGTAGGGAGAGCTAACGCTATCAGATATTGGTACATAATTATAGGTTGAGTTGAGCATATTATTACTTATTACTATGGGTACTTAAAGTTATTAACAAAAGATAGAGTCATAGATGATTAATCAAACAATTAACAATTAATGTTTATTTGATTCTACTATTATCTGAACACCAATAGTTTTCAAGTTAATTGAAGATACAAAGTAAATTATCGATCGGATAACTACTACCTTATATTTTTAATAATTATATATGAATTAATATTTTCTATAGTATTTAAACGCACATTAACTACATTTATATAATATAATAAGATAGTAATTTTACTTTTACCAAATTATTTTTAAACCTAATATATAGACTGCTACTTAAAGTAAAAAGTATTTCAGTTTTATATCATGCTTATTAATATTTTAGATGATCGGATAATAGTAGAAAATCTTAGTTAAAAACCTAAATCAAGCCTGACATATTTACTTATTGCTTGGCAAGTAATTATTTATAAGTTCATATTAACTTTATTTTAATCTTCCTTATTTTCGCTTGAATACATAATAAATTTATAATATTATTTGCTACATGTAAAACACAATGTTCTAATGCTGTATAACCTCAAATATTACTACTTCAACAGTTATTAATTAGCCTTTTTGATTTTAAATTCTAGTAAATTTACTTGCTTTTGCAAATCTTTGTTTTCAGTTTTTAAGATCGCTAATTTCTTTTGCGCTCTGTGAAAATGACCTTTATAAGCACCTAAACTTTTATTGCTAATCCCCAGTTTTTCCCGTCGCTTTACTTCTTGTTTATACTGACGTTGCAGCTTATTATACGCTGCTTGTAGATCTTTTAAACCACCTTTACATTGAGATTTTAGCTGTTTTAATTCGCGATCGCGAGTTGCCACCATTTTGTTTAAGCATTCAATCTTAACTAACATTTGTCGATCAAAATTATTAGTTTTAACCTGCTTAATTAATCCTTGATAGCTATCATGAATCCAATCATGTTGAGCCTTAAAAGCTCGTCTAGTTGCTTCGTATTTAATTGTATTTAATACTGCTTCTTTATAAATTCCTTTATGTTTACCCTTAATATCTATTAGTAGCCTGTCATAGTTGGTTGCGTTGTGGCGTAAACTATCACAGTTAGCTTCAATATATTTAAGGCGATCGCCTGTAGTAGAATTAATAATATAAGCTTCTGCACCAACTCCTTGAGGTGGATGACAGACAATGCGATCTTTCCAACTTTGAACTACTTCCTCTAACGAAAATTGTTGGGTATTAATACTCATTTGTCTTTAAAATTACTAAATAGTTGGTAGCAAGAAACCGAAACTAATTCAATAGCTTTAAGCTTTAAGCTCTGAGCTAGAAATAAAAAAAATAAATACTTTAGTTAGTTAGACCATAGTAACAACAACCATCTATCATATTTTGTTGAATTATGTGCTACTTGAAGTCACGTCAGTTTTAACAAGCAAACTAAAAAACCGCCACTGTAATTAAAATTTGGTACAATTCGACAAATGCATTTGCTTCATTGCCAATTTCCGAAACTCTTTTGCTGCCAAAGGACGACTAAACAAAAAGCCTTGGATGGTATCGCACTGAACATTTTTGAGAAAATCTAGTTCTGCTCTAGTTTCTACTCCTTCGGCAATGACTTTTAAACCTAATTGATGTGCCATTTCAATTACAGTTTTGGTAATGACTGCATTGACCTGATTCTGATTAATATTACGAATGAAGCAAGCATCTATTTTTAAGGTATCAAAAGGAAATTGTTGCAAATAGCCCAAAGAACAATATCCTGTGCCAAAATCGTCTAGGGAGATTTGAATACCTAAATTCTTCAGCATTTTTAATCTTTGAACATTAGTCTTAATACCTTCCACTAAAATAGTTTCGGTTAATTCTAGTTCCAAAAATTGAGGCTCTAATATTGAAGACTGCAAAGCTTGTTGAATTGTCGATTGCTCTAAATGCTTGCTCAAGGTTATTTTAACGGTAGCTTGCAATTCATATTCTTTATAAGGTTTAATTAAATAGCTATAGCAGCCAGTTTTCACAGCACGCTCTAGAGTTTCTTGATTAGGATGGGCAGTGGTAAAAATGATCGGCACATCAGAAATAGATTTGATCTGCGATGCTGTTTCTATACCGTCCAGTTCTCCTTTTATAGCAACTTCCATAAGTACTAGATCTGGCTGCTCAAGGTTTACACAATCAATTGCCGCCTGACCAGTAGATACAATTTTAAGTATGTTATAACCACAGTTAAACAATTTTTTAGCAGTATTTTTAGCAGTCAACAAGTCATTTTCAACTATGAGAATATTAGTCTTAGATTCATTAGTTTGCATTTAAAACTAGATAGCTTACGCTATTAATAATAATTGAAGTAAAGTTAGCTTGAAGTAAAAATTATTCTTTATACAAAAATTAGAGGGGTGAAAAAGTGAGATACTACCGTTATTAAGTTATTAAAGTATAGCTTTAAATTTTTTTTCAATTAATTAAATAATTTACATAACGCTTAGATTGTAATCAGGTAGCTGTTTAAAACAGTAATATTTAT
>JBDKJC010000348.1:0-4827 GCA_039796815.1 Cyanobacteriota bacterium
GCATTGTTCGATCCTGTTGTCATTCGTCGTTCCTCCCGCGCTCAAGTTTTACGTAGTGAGGCTTCAACTCGTTATGAAAGAGGAGTCAATCAAGTAGAATTAGAATCTGCCTGTCAAAGAGCGATTGCTTTATTACAAGAATTAACTGCTGGTACTCCTGTTGCTCAAGCTGCATCCGATCATCGTCTTGATTTTTCCAGTTTAGATGCGATCAAATTACGCCTGAGTCGGATTAATCAGATCTTAGGTCAAGTAAACAAAGCCGATGGTGTGGGCTATATTGAGGCAAAGGATGTGGAATCAATCTTAGGCGCATTAGGCTGTATTCTAGAGCCAGTAACAGGCAAAGAACGCACTTGGTCAGTTAAAGTCCCTCCTTATCGCTATCGTGATTTAGAACGAGAAATTGACTTAATTGAAGAAGTTGCCCGTCTCTATGGCTACGATCGCTTTTGTGATACTCTTCCTGCTAAAACTGAACCTGGATATCTTTCAGCAGAATATGCCATTAAAAATAAACTCCGTACTGTCTTACGAGGTGTAGGTTTAACAGAAGTAGTACAGTATTCTTTGGTAAAACCGACAGGGAAAGAAATTGCCTTAGCTAATCCTTTGCTTGCCGAATATTCATCATTACGTAGCGAGCTTTTTTCGGGCTTACTTGATGCTTTTGTCTACAATCAAGCCCAGGGTAATGGTGCGTTGAATGCCTTTGAAATTGAACGAGTTTTTTCCCAGTCCGAAGACAGATTAAGCGAACGAGATTCTGTGGCGGGAATTATGGGCGGTAACATCACCACACAAGGCATGTGGGTTAATGGTGGCAAAGGTACGCCGATGACTTGGTATCAGGCTAAAGGAGTATTAGAAAATGCCTTGAATAATTTGGGGATCGACGTTGAATATCGTCCAGAAAGTTCAGAACCTAGACTACATCCAGGGCGTACTGCTGCACTATGGCTACAGGGTAAAATTTTAGGTGTCTTCGGACAAATTCATCCTCAACTGGCACAAGAAAAAGACTTACCCAATGAAGTATATCTCTTTGAATTAGATTTTGATTTGCTGTTAACAGCATTAAATCGAGATGCTATTACTACTCCCAAGTTCAAAACCTTTTCTACCTATCCAGATTCGGCTAGAGATTTGGCTTTCTTTGCACCCTTAGATTTATCCGTTACTACACTTGAGAAAGCGATGCTCAAAGCTGGCGGTAAGTTATTACAAAAAGTAGAAGTGTTTGATGAATATAAAGGCAAAAACGTTCCTGAAGGGCAGCGCAGTTTAGCGTTTAATCTGGTTTATCAGGCAAGCGATCGCACTTTAACCGATCGAGATGTTGACCCTGTGCATCAAAAAGTGCGCGATACTTTAGTTAACAAGTTTAACGTGATCTTAAGGAGTTGATTTTTCCAGACTATAGCGATCGCAGATAATAATTAAGCAACGTATTGCAAAAGAGCAAAACTGCTTGGCAAATTTTGTAAAGTTTTAACCACTTCCGCAATATCTCCTCGAAAATCATTAGATTTATTCATGATTTTTGATCAAATAGTCTGATTTTTAGCGAAAAATGAATGATTTAGCTATGGTAAGAATACGTTTGAGTGGCAGCTAATTTTTTGTTTTATGAGTAATAGTCTATATCAAGATATTCGCGAATTTTATGATGCTTCTAGCGAACTGTGGGAGTCTATCTGGGGCGAACATATGCACCATGGTTACTATGGTAAAAATGGTAACTACAAACTCGATCGCCGTCAGGCACAAATCGAACTAATTGAAGAGTTGCTACTTTGGAGTGGTTATAACCAAGGTAATCCCCCGCAAAATATAATTGATGTTGGCTGTGGTATTGGTGGCAGCACTCTACACCTAGCACAAAAGTTTAGCTGCCAAGCCACAGGCATTACTCTTTCTCCTGTTCAAGCATCTAGGGCAAAAGAAAGAGCAGCAGCAGTAGGTTTAGAAGGTCGAGTCAATTTTGAAGTAGCTAATGCCCTAGACATGCCTTTTGGGGACAATACTTTTGACCTAGTATGGTCGTTAGAAAGTGGCGAACACATGCCAGATAAAGCTAAGTTTCTGTCTGAATGTTATCGTGTCCTCAAACCAGGCGGAAAAATGATCTTCGCTACCTGGTGTCATCGAGAGACTGATTCTGTCGCAGGAGATTTAACTCCTAGTGAGGTGGCTCATCTCAAAGAGATTTATCGTGTATATTGCTTACCCTACGTCATTTCCCTCTCAGAATATCGACAAATTGTGACAGAGTGCGGTTTTCAAAACCTAAAATCTGATGATTGGTCGATCGCAGTCGAACCATTTTGGGATGTGGTGATCGATTCGGCGATCGCACCCCAGGCAATTGCTGGCTTGTTTAAGGCAGGTTGGCAAACGATCCAAGGAGCATTATCTTTGGGTTTAATGAGCAGTGGTTATAGCAAAGGACTAGTTCGCTTTGGGCTAATCTGTGGGAGTAAATAAAGAGGCTAAATCAACACGCCAGCGGTAATTTTATGAAGATCGATCATGTTCATTTCTACACTAGAAATGCAGCACGAACAAGAGACTGGTTTATCCATAATGTTGGCTTTCAAGCGATCGCCACTTGCATTAGTCAACATACCCATACAGAGTTAATTGCACTGAATTCTGCTTATTTTGTCATCTCTTCTCCCCTCAACTCGGTTAGTCCAGTAGCTCAATATCTCCAGCATCATCCAGAGGGAGTTGCGGATCTGGCATTCAGGGTCAAAAATTTGGCTGCTACGATGGAGCGTAGTCGTCGTTTAGGCGTAAAAACTGTCCAAAATATTCAACTATGGCAATCATTCCAGGGCAAGTTTAAATTTGCGCAGATTACTGGCTGGCAAGATTTACAGCACACTTTGATTGAAGCGACAGGAGAACCTAACTGCTGTGTCCCTATTGCTCTCAAACCCTATAAGAGCGATCGCCCTAATCAATCTTATATTACTAATATCGACCATATAGTTTTAAATGTAGCTCAGGGCAAATTAGATGCTGCCGTCAAGCTTTATCAAGAGTTATTTAACTTTAAAGTTCAGCAAAGCTTTAAGATCCAAACCAACACCTCGGGGTTAACTAGTCAGGCTTTAATTGATGATGTGGGGGAAGTTCAGTTTAATATCAATCAACCCACTACAGCTAATTCCCAAATTCAAGAATTTATCGATCTCAATGGTGGATCGGGAATTCAGCATCTAGCATTGCGATCGCAAAATTTAATTGCCGATGTCGTTCAAATGCGAGAAAAATTAAAGTTTTTAGCTGTTCCCCAGGCTTATTATCATCACCTTAAACCATTATTGTCTTTAAATCAGGCAGAAAGAACAGCAGTTGTGCAACAGCAGATTTTAGTAGATGGCGATTATTACACTGACTCCCAATCGTTATTAATGCAGATCTTTACTCAACCTATTTTTGAACAACCAACCTTCTTTTTAGAGTTTATTGAACGCAGACATTCCGCACAGGGCTTTGGTCAAGGTAATTTTCAAGCATTATTTGAGGCAGTGGAAAGACAAAGCAAACACCTCTCTCCTATCGGTAATCTAGATCGGACGAAGGTGCAGTAAAAATATAAAAGTTCCTGCTAGAAGTGAAATGCGATCGCAATATTTAATCTAACTAGCTCAAATTTTGTCTATTTGATTCAACCAGTTCATTTCATCAAACCAACTGCCCTGGCTAAAAAATGATGGGTTTGATTCGTCTCAGGCAATCTTGTAACAAAAGCTCTGGGCAAACACCCCTGTAAGTAGCCTTTCTAGCTCTAAAATCTAAGGATCGCATCTGCTCTGTCATAATCACACCAGTCACGGCTTCACCCTCTGGTATAACCACATAAAAGGGATTTTTTCTTTGAGTATTACTAATGGGGCAGACATAAGCAAATCCCATTTTTTCATTAAAATCATCGTGGCTAATCACTAAGGCTGGTCGATTTCCCATTTGCTCGTGACCAGCTTGCGGGTCAAAATCAATCCAAATAAAATCCCCGCGCTTGGGAATATACATTACCAAACCTCTTGTCCCATTGGTTTACCCCATTGCACTTCACCTTCAGGTTCTTCGGTAATGTCAGCTAGCAATTCACCGAGAGTAAATTCTGGTAACACTTGGATGCGCTGTATAACTAATTTACCAGATTCAACGGTACATTCGATCGCATCGTTAGGCTTTAGATCGAGTGCTTCAACAGCATATTTGGGTATTCTAAGAGCAAGCGAATTTCCCCACTGACCAATTTGTGACTTCATGATTTTAGGTTTTCATGCTAAGTTTTAGATATCCAAAGTATATCATAGACAATTTTATTAAAGAAAAGCGGTAAATAGGCTAATACTTCAAGAATAGCGATCGCGTATTGTCAGTTAGATTATCTGAACCAAAAACTTGATCTAGAAAAATTTTGGTAAATTTCTAATACTTTTTCTTCTCCCGCTTTTCCAGGCTGTGAAACAGAATGCTCCATTTCAATTAATCCGTCATATCCTTTAGCTTGAATATGGTTGAGAATATTGGCATAGTTCATTTCACCGCTAGTAGGTTCGGTTCGATTAGGTGCATCGGCAATTTGAAAACAAGCAATTTCATCCCAAACGCGATCGATGTTTTCATATTCAATAGACTTGAAGTTTGTTTAGCGATCGCATTTCTTCGCCAGTAAGAGTAATTGAACTGGTAGCCATGTTTTCCTCTAGGTGAACAATAGTGGTAGTTCCAGGAATTAGAATGATATTAGGTGCGTGGTGTAGTAGCCATGCCAAAGCAATTTGATTGGGTTTTACATCTTTCTTA
>JBDKJC010000349.1:0-4826 GCA_039796815.1 Cyanobacteriota bacterium
ACCTGCGCTAGTGATATTAGGCGTATTTCTGTTTTATCCAATTGTTTATCTGCTATATCTCAGCTTCACGACAGGTAGCTTCACCGTTACAGGAATTGAGTGGGTTGGAGGACAAAACTATTTACGACTGCTTACCGATAGTGACTTTTGGCAAGTGATGGGCAATACGGCTTATTTCACTTTAGCTACGGTCATACCGACGATTATTATTCCTTTGGGTTTGGCTGTCTTACTTAATCGGATCGCTTTACGGGGATTATTGCGCGCTGCGTATTTTATTCCTTCGATTACATCTTTAGTCGCGGTGGGATTGGCGTTTCGCTGGCTGTTTCAAACCGACGGTAGAGTTAATGATTTATTGCTTGCTTGGGGATTAGAGCCAATTGCTTGGTTAAGTAGTACTTTTTGGGCAATGCCAGTGCTAATTTTAGTTAGTAGCTGGAAACAGTTGGGTTTTAATTTGGTCGTTTTTCTGGCTGGACTACAAATTATCCCCCAGTCTCATTATGAAGCAGCAGAATTAGATGGGGCAAATAGCTGGGCAAAGTTTTGGTATATTACCTTGCCTGGATTAACTCCCACCTTAATCTTTGCTGTTTTAACTACGGCGATCTTTACCCTGAAAAGTTTTGAACAGGTATATATCATTACTGGTGGAGGGCCACTCAACTCCACGAATCTTTTGGTTTACTATATTTACCAGCAGGCTTTTTCCCGTTTTGAATTTGGTTATGCTGCTGCTGCTGCTACTGTTTTATTAGCGATCGCTTTTATCTTTGTTTATCTTTATTTACGAGTTTGGAACGAACAAGCGTAATTACCAGAGAACGACTACTCTTTGTTCTCTTTCACCTAAAACATAGGTAACTAGTGACATAATATAGACGCAAATAATTCGGGACATCGAAAATTTCCACAGCTAATTATGAAAATTATTGACTCTAAAGGAAGACTGTTCGGTAAGTTGAGCCTACTTGACTTAGCTGCTGCCTGTGTAATTTTGTTGGTTGTTGTTGGTGTTTTCTTCTTTCCAGGTACACCTCTGACTGGCAATTTAGTTGCTCAAACTAGACAAAAACCAATTGAAATCCAAGTTCTAGTTAGAGGATTAAGTATTGCTAACTATGATGTTTTGGCACAAGCGTTTGAAACAGAAAAACAGGCAGACATTGTGATTCGTAATCAGCCTGCGGGAAAAGTCACAATACTTAATAGTAAAATATTACCGCGAACCACTACTGTCCCCCAGCCAGACGGTACGGTGAAAGCGCTAAACGATCCTCGTCCCGAAATAGTCATGCTTAGAGATTTAGTTATGACCTTGGGTAGCAAAGCTGAAGTTACTAATACTGGTTATGTATTGAGCGGCAGCAAGAAGATTAAAATAGGTTCATCGATTCAGCTACAGGGTAATATTTATGACTTTAGCGGTACCGTAATGGCTATAGATGCCAAAGAGTCTTAAATTGTGCCTTGCGTCTTAGTTCATTTTGCTCTATGCCTATTCGTATTCGACAACATGTTAACCCCCTAGCACGCAAGTTTCAGTCTCCCATTGCCATACCAGATTGGCAAGATATATATCAGAAAGGCGATCGCCCCCTACATTTAGATATTGGCTGCGCGCGGGGTAGATTTCTGTTGACTTTGGCAAAGGAAAATCCTGAAAATAATTATCTGGGGATCGAAATTCGTCGGCAATTAGTAGATTTGGCTAATCAAGAACGAGATGAGTTGAGCTTGACTAATCTGCACTATCTTTTTGGCAACATGAATAGTTCAGCAAAGTTACTCTTAGAATCTTTGCCCAAAAATAGCCTGAAAACCATCTCAATTCAGTTTCCCGATCCTTGGTTTAAAAAAAAGCACAATAAACGTCGTGTAGTGCAGCCAGAGTTAGTTACGCTGCTGGTGGATCACTTAGCAGTAGGGGGAGAAATTTTCTTACAATCAGACATTAAAGAAGTGGCAGTAGAAATGCGCGATCGCTTTGCTGCCAAGGCAAATTTAACTCAAAAGTATAGTCAAGAGTGGCTGGAGACTAATCCCTTTAATGTTCCCACGGAAAGAGAATTATATGTATTGGGGCAGGATCTCCCTGTATACCGAGTTTTATTCCAGAAATCGGCAAACCACTAAAAGGTCTACCTTTCTAACACTTTTAGGACTTACGCAGTTTAATAAATTTAGCACCCCCTAGCCCCCCAATTCTGGGGGGAAAGAATTCAAAGTCCCCCATATTTGGGGGATTTAGGGGGCAAGTGCGTAGGTCCTAACTTTCTAACAGTTGAGAAAGTCCGAAACGTTTTACAATAGTCAATTCTGCAATCTGAATAAACAATGGTAGATTTAAACCCCAGCGCTAGCTTTAGCTTGAAGATCGAGTTAGAAATTCCCAATCGCCCTGGGGCATTAGCCTCAATCATGAGTACCATTGCGGCTCATGGTGGTAGTTTAGGCGATATTGTCCTGTTGCAGCGCAATCTCAAATTCACTCAACGGGAATTGATGGTTGATGCTTCTAGTACCGAACAGGGAGATCAAATTATTGAGGCAATCAAAAGCTTACCCCGCGTTAAGGTACTTAGCTACAGCGATCGCACTTTTGCAATTCATCAAGGGGGCAAAATTAGTGTTGAAAGCAAACTGCCACTTCATTCTCAATCCGATCTAGCAATGGCATATACTCCTGGGGTGGGTAGAATTTGTCGAGCGATCGCCGAACAGCCTGAACGAGTTTATGAGCTAACCATCAAAAGTAATACCGTAGCAGTTGTCACTGACGGTAGCGCCGTATTAGGCTTGGGGAACTTAGGTGCTGCTGCTTCTCTACCAGTCATGGAAGGAAAAGCGTTACTATTTAAAGAATTTGCTGGAATTGATGCTTTTCCGATTGCCCTTAATACTCAGGATACAGAAGAAATTATTAAGATCGTCAAAGAAATTGCCCCTGTATTTGGGGGAGTTAACCTAGAAGATATTGCTGCACCGAGATGTTTTGAGATTGAACAGCGATTGCGTCAAGAACTTGATATTCCTGTATTTCATGACGATCAGCATGGTACGGCCATTGTCGTCTTAGCAGCATTATATAATGCGCTTAAACTAATTGGTAAAGAATTAGTGCAGGTTAAAATAGTTATTAATGGTGCAGGGGCAGCAGGAGTTGCGATCGCCTTGTTGTTACGCAAGGCAGGAGTAAGTAAAATTGTGCTTTGTGATTCCCAAGGAATTATTTCCAATCAGCGCCATGATTTAAACCAAAGTAAACAGCAATTTGCCGTTGATGAAAATGGCAGCCTAGCAGATGCGATGCAAAACGCCGATATCTTTTTGGGAGTTAGTGCGCCAGGAGTTGTCACTCCTGAAATGGTGCAGAGTATGGCAGAACAAGCAATTGTCTTTGCCATGGCAAATCCAATTCCTGAAATTCAGCCTGAATTGATTTACGATAACGTAGCAGTAATGGCTACAGGGCGTAGTGACTATCCCAATCAAATTAATAATGTGTTAGCCTTTCCTGGAGTTTTTCGCGGAGCATTAGATTGTCGAGCCTCAGTAATTACCACTAATATGTATCTCGAAGCGGCTAAAGCGATCGCCAATTTGGTAGCTGATACCGATTTAGATCGCGAGCATATTATTCCCTCAGTCTTCGATTCGAGGGTATCCCCCGCCGTAGCACAAGCTGTATGTATGGCTGCCAAACAAGACAATGTGGCGCAAAAAAACTAACAATTAGCAAACAAACCTAACTAGTTGATGACTGAATGATGGAAGAATTTGAAATTCCAGAGGCAATTCGAGAACATCGAGAGATACCTAAAAAAACTGGATTCCCTTTGCCTTTATTAGCTGGTGGCGTAGTTACACTGGGTATTATCGGTTTTATGTCAGTACGCTTACTCTTACCTACAGCTAAACCAACTCTAACCACAGTTAATCCGCCGACAGCTGAACCCATACCCGAGACGAAAACCAGTGCAGTACCGTCGCAGCCAGCTAGTTCGGAGCGGGTTAAAACTGAACCAACACCCAACAAAACACAAAACAATCTGTTGGGACATTTACCTTATGACGTTGCTGCCGAATCAAAATTAGCCCCAGTGATGGCTGATGGCAGCTTAAAAATGCGTCCTGCTGCTGCTAGGAAATTCAAGGAAATGCAGGCTGCTGCTAAAGCTGATGGCGTAAGCTTAGTTCTGCTCTCGGCTTTTCGCGATGTGAAAACTCAAGAGCAGTTATTTTTTGGTGTCAAAGAACAGCGAGTCCAAAATGCCACTACCAGAGCCGAAGTGAGCGCTCCTCCAGGATATAGCGAACATCATACAGGTTATGCTGTGGATGTTGGTGATGGTCAAGTTCCTGCAACCAATTTAGAAATAGATTTTGCCCAAACTCCTGCTTTTCGTTGGCTTCAGCAGAATGCTTTAAAATATAGCTTTGAAATGTCTTTTCCCCCTGATAATATACAGGGAGTGAGTTATGAACCCTGGCATTGGCGTTTTGTTGGCGATCGCGATAGCCTAGAAACTTTTTACAAGGTGAGAAATTAAGAGCAACAAAATTATACATAGCTGATAGCTGATAGCTGATAGCTTAACAAACATGACTAACTTTGAAGTAGAAAAACGAGAATGGTGGGTAGAACGCTGGTTAGATTTACTAGCCTCCTATCGCTTTAAAAAGCGCTTGGAACGAGGGCGTAGCTATGCTAGGGAAGGAAACGTCCTCAGTATGGAATTTGCCAACTCCAGAGCCAAAGCCGAGGTACAGGGAAGCGATAACCAGCCTTATAAAGTATCCCTGTCTTTAGACTCTTTTAG
>JBDKJC010000350.1:0-4818 GCA_039796815.1 Cyanobacteriota bacterium
TATTTTGTTTAACCTTTTTTGCCTGGGCTTGGTTTGGCCAAATAGATCAGATTGGTAAGGCTCAAGGAAAACTGATACCCAAAGGAGAAGCTTACAAGATTGAATCTCTAGATTCAGCCAAGATTAGTAGTATTGAGGTAAAAGAAGGTGACAAAGTTAAAGCGGGCCAGCTAATTGCCACCTTAGATTCAGAGCGCGAAACTAAAGAGGTGGAAAGACTTAAAGAAGCTCTGGCTTCTAGTCAGGTTGAGCTGCGTCAAAAACTTAATTTATTAGAACAAGTCAAGGTTGAAGCTCAAACCCAGCAACGAATTGGCAGTGCTGAAATACGCTCACAACAATTAGCGATAGAATCTGCAATCTCCAAAGCACAGGTGACTAGTAACTTACTAGAACAGCAACAGTCTGAACTTGGAGCCAATTTGACCAGACAGGGACAAACAAAACAATTGTCAGGGTTAGACCAAACTAAATTGAATCAGATTAATGCTGATTTAAAAGAACATCAACAAAGACTGGCAAAGCTCAAAGGACTTGCTGCCCAAGGAGCAATCTCCCAAGAATATATTTTCCAAGCTCAACAAGCTCAACGTCAAATTGAACAGCAGTTAATTGACAATAAACTGCAAGGTATTAGTAATATTAATGAGCAGATATTTCAGTCAGAACAGTCTACGCGCAATTTGCGCTCCAGCATTACTGAAAATCAAGGAGCATTAACTGAAGCCCAGAAAGAAGCGGAAAGACTACGAGTAGAGTTAGAGTACAAAAAAGCTGACAGTCAGCGTGTTGAAATTACAACTCAACAAAAAATACAGCAGCTAGAACTAGAAATTAATCAAGCCAAAAGCAAGATTGCTGAATCTAAAAATTTACTGGCAACTGCCAAAAGTCAGTTACAAAAAAGATTGCTCAGATCTCCCGTCGCTGGAACAGTCTTAGCTTTCAATGTAGTCAATACAGGTAAAGTAGTACAGTCGGGGGAAACCGTTGCCGAAATTGCTCCTAATAACTCTCCTCTGGTGCTTTCTGCTGCGTTACCAGATCGAGATGCAGGCTTTGTTGAAAAGGGAATGACTGCACAGGTCAAATTTGATGCTTATTCATATCAAGATTATGGGGTAATTCCTGGAAAAGTAATTTCAATTTCGGCAAATACTCAAACAGATGAAAATTTGGGCTCAGTATATAAAGTAGAAATCGAACTCGAACGTAATTATGTTTCTGATGATTTTAAAAAGATTTTATTTAAGCCAGGACAGACAGCATCAGCTGATATTGTGATTCGCCAGCGTCGCATTATTGATTTGCTGCTCGATCCAGTGAAAAAGATGCAAAAAGATGGCGTTAAATTATAAAACCAAGACTTAACAATTTAATTTAACTTGATTTAATTTAGTTTAAAGAAGTATTATGTACAACAAATATTACTCAAGTGATTCTCAGTTCAACAGAGCGATGACTGATGAACAATTCAACCAGGTAGTTGATGCTATTTTGTCGGGGAAATATTCCTGGGCCTGTCTTTTGATTTTGCGCTTTTCTGGATATAATCCCTTGCATTATATTCCCTATCGAACATACAACCGATTGATGAAAAGTAATCGCGAAGAGATGCAGTCATTAAAGATTAATTCCAAGGTAAATCATCTTCAGGAAGCTAAAATTTCGCACAAATCCTCTCATATTCGAGATCTAGAACTTTGCTCTTTAGAAAATGTGGAGCATCAATCTGCCAAAGTTAAAGGGGGACAAAGAAACTTTGCCATGGGTATCTTATCTCATTTATTCGGTTAATTATTTTCCCTAAGTTGTCTAAGATCGAGGGTGTTATCTACTGATATAAGTGACACCCTTTTCTTAGTTATTAAATAATCAAACTAATTTTTTTAAAAAACTATAATCTCTCAAAATTGTTTTAGTAGTAGCTGCCACAATTAAACGGGATTCAATTATTCAAATTCTAGTAGCTTTTTGCGGAGCAAAAACAAGTGGATATTATTCAAGCTAAATCGCTATCTAATAATTCTAACAATAATGAATTAGCAATGCGGTCTTCGATTTTAAATTTGTTATTAAACCAAAGTCAATTTTCTTCAGAAAAAATACCCACACTTGAATTGCTTAGTCAAGAGTTTGAAATTCACGAATTTGAATTGGGAGAGCAGATCGTAATTCAGTCTCAAACTTTACCTAATTCAAATTCATCATCAGACAATTCTGAATATTTTTTTTTGATATGCGAAGGTAGAGTCAGATTATTAGGCTTTGATACGGATAAAAAAAGAGAAGCTTCAGCAAATTTATTGTTGGAAGGAGAAATTTTTGGCGCTCACTCTTTTTGGTATGAAAGTCCTTTATCATATAAAGTCCAAGCAGCGAGTAAGGTTCAAGTTGCACGAATTACTTTAGAAAAACTCCAACCTTTTCTGAAAAAACTGCCAGAATTGGCTTTAAAGTGGCGGATTGTCATTCACGAGCAGCAAAAACTCATCTTTTTTAAAACTCTAACTGAATTACGTTATTTATCGAGCCAGCGCCTCAAACAATTATTACCCTATCTAACCGAAAAAAAAATTAGAGGGAAAACCAAAGTAGTAGCTAAAGCAAAGAATGTCCGTTTTTGGTTGCGCAACGGTCAAATTAAGGATCGAACACTGAAAATAGGAGATTCTTGGGGATACCCGTCGGCAGAGGCTGACTGGACATCTCAAACTGTCTTGCTTTTTTACGAGTTGTCGCCAGAAAACTGGCAAATTTTTGCAGAATTAGCTCCAGAGTTGGTAGATTCTTGGCAAAACAACTCTACTCCTTCGGCTAATCGCTCACCAGTATTTAATAGTATAAATTCTGTTAATGTTAACGCTCTTGCTGTAGTTAATAAACCCACTTTAGCAGTTAATTACGAGGCTAATGTTGTCCAAGCCGAGCAGAATATACCAGCAGACCAAGAACAAGAAATTGAATATCCCAAACCTACAAAACGTCGAGGTCTTTGGCAAACTTATCCCTATATCGAACAGCAAAGTTCTTCTGACTGTGGTGCGGCTTGCCTGGCGATGATTAGTCGCTACTGGGGTAAATCAATCAGCATTAATTATTTACGCGAGTTGATTGGAATTGGACGTTCTGGAGCATCTCTCAAAAATTTAGCGCTCGCTTCCGAAAAGTTAGGTTATCATGCTCGCCCTGTCAGAGCAAGTTTAAGCCGTATTGTCGAGCAAAAAAATCCTTGGATCGCTCATTGGAAAGGTGAGCATTATCTGGTGGTTTACCGCGTTAAAGGAGACAAGGTTCTAATTGCTGACCCAGCAGCAGGAAAATCTGAAATAGCTCGTTCGGAGTTTCTCGATGCTTGGACGGGATTTGCCTTGCTACTCGAACCGACCAGTGCTTTGGCTAATGCTCCAACAGAAAAGCGTACTCTCGGCAGATTTTTCGCTCTACTATTGCCATATCGTTCCCTCAGCATCACGATTATTATCGCCTCCATCTTAATTCAGCTGATTGGTTTGGTATCGCCTCTGTTTACTCAGATCATTTTGGACCAGGTGGTAGTTAATCGAAGTCAATCAACTTTGAATGTTTTAGTCATAGGAATATTGTTATTTGGCGCTTTAGGAGCTGGCTTAACTTCAGTACGTACCTATTTACTAAGCTATTTAGCCAACCGTCTCGATTTAACTATGATTAGTGGGTTCATTAATCATGCTTTAAACCTACCATTGAAGTTTTTTGAATCTCGTCGGGTTGGAGATATTATTACTCGGGTTCAAGAAAATCAAAAGATTCAACAGTTTTTGATTGGGAACGTATTGCTTTCTTGGTTAGACTTTTTCACAGGATTTATCTATCTAGGATTAATGCTGTATTACAACTGGAAATTAACAGCCTTAATCTTGCTTTTAATTCCGCCCATTGTGCTTCTAACCCTCGGTGCTACTCCATTACTACGAAAAGTTTCTCGCGAAAGGTTTAATGCTACTGCCGATCAAAATTCTTCTTTGGTAGAAATGATGACAGGAATCTCTACTGTCAAATCTGTAACGGCAGAAAAAGATTTACGCTGGCGTTGGGAAGAGCTTTTAACCCGTCAATTAAACGTGCAGTTTAAAGGTCAAAAACTGGCAATTAATCTTGGTTTTTTAAGCAACATGATTAATACCATCGGTGGAGCCGCGTTGCTGTGGTATGGAGCGACTTTGGTAATCAAAGGGGAGCTAAGTATTGGTCAGTATGTCGCTTTCAATATGATGAAAGGCTATATTATTAGTCCTGTTCTGGTATTAGTGGGGGTATGGGATGAATTGCAGGAAGTCTTTATTTCTGTAGAAAGACTTAATGATGTCTTCGACGCCAAAACAGAAGAACCTATTCAATCGAGTAAGCTAACTTTACCCAAACTAAATGGCGATCTTCATTTAGATAATGTAACGTTTCGCTATGAAAATGGTGAGGACACAAACATACTGCAAAATATTACTTTAAATGTCAAAGCAGGGCAGACAGTCGCCATTGTGGGTAGAAGTGGATCGGGAAAAAGCACTTTAGTTAAACTGATTCAGGGGATGTATCACCCGACAAATGGTAATATTTCAATTGATGGTCATAACCTGCAACATATTTCGCTGCAATCTTTGCGATCGCAAATGGGAGTTGTGCCACAAAGCTGCTATCTATTTTCTGGCACGATCTTAGAAAATATTACTTTATACCGACCTGAGTTTAGCCTAGAGCAAGTAATTGCCACCTCCAAAGTAGCAGAAGCACATGCCTTTATTCAGGCGTTGCCCTTGGGGTATAACACCAAAGTTGGGG
>JBDKJC010000351.1:0-4799 GCA_039796815.1 Cyanobacteriota bacterium
TTCTCCTTTAATGTTGTTTCACCATCATATCACATTAAAAGAAATTTATCCATGAGTGATCGGTCTTGGAACATATTTGTTGATACAGCAACACTTCGGCGAATAGGAATGCGTAAAAATAGTCGGATCTGTTTAGTGTTCCTTTTTCCCAAAGTTGGCGCTCGTCATTGTACGTCATGTTAAGTAGGTGACTGATTGCGTCATTTTTTGTCCTAGTTGTAAGGTATTGTGTTAAATTTCTGGGCAATCTTACTGCGTATTCATCCCCAGTTTTCATTCTAAATAGTTTTAATGCTCTTGTAATGAAGTATTGGTTATCAAATGAGTAGGAGGTGAAAATCAACCCACCAACATTCGTCTCTTTGTCTTCTCTAAACACTTCTTTTAGGTTATGTTTCTGTACAAAAGGTATTGCCTTAAACTTTTTGCTGAATTCGAAGGCTAGTGATTGATCAGGATTTAAGTCCATCCCGATAGCTTCTGGTTTATACATTTGTCGCCAATTAACCATATTGGAACTAGCTACTTTATCAAAAGCCACTACGCTTCTTATTGCGTTATTGTATTTGCTATCTTTTGAACCTGTGGTCGGAATATAAACGTCCATCAGACAGGCGTAATTTATACCTCTAGCCACGTCTAAACCGACTAAACGAGTCTTACTATATTGAGTTGGATTAGCGGGCTGTTTTGGGGCATTAACGAGGGCTGTTAACATCTCAACAGTAAGCCCATTAAATGCATCATTAGATGGTATCCCTAAACCTTGTTCTATGAAATCTCGATAGTTCTCTGTAGTGGAAGCATCATTGGCAAAACGTACGGCAATATTCTGCTTTGTACGTCTTAAAAACGGATTAGCAATCAAACCAATAGTTCTTAGTTTAGTAGGATCTTCATTAACTTCAGCAATAAACTCATCCACAGTCATTTGGGAATCTTTTTCAAGCAAAAATGCCTTCTCATAGAGTTTATCTGGTAACTCTCCACCACAATGTTGGCAAGCCAAAAAGGCACTGTTGATTCTGTCATCAGGATTTGAATGATGCCAGTCCAATACTCTTAACTCACTGTCAAAAAAGGATTCAACTTCATCTCCAGAATCGTCAGTAATGGTCGCCTTTTTTAGAAAACAATGTTCTGGGTGTAAACTAGCATTTTGACCGCAATGAGGGCATTTAACGAAGGCTGAGAAGGTTTTAGAACATCTGTTAAGTAGAATATCAATCGTGGTACCCGCTTTACCTGGTGTAGAAACGTATCTTACTGGTCGGGATTCAAGCAAACTGTTAGCTTGTCTAGATTTAAGTACCGCTGCAATCTTGGGGTTGTACTGAGAGTACTCATCCAATAACATCACGTCTACAGAAATAGATTGAAGTTCGGCAGGTACAGCTACGTCGGTAGCAGCGCCACTTTGAACCACGAATGAATAGTAGCTAGTGTAACTATGCGTCTTGTAAACCTGATTGTTCTCTGTTACTAACTTCTCAGGTTGAGGTAACATCTGACGGTTAGCGATTCTAAATGGAGTGACAGTGGATGCCACGATTTTATCCCTAATTTTACTCTTAGCAAATGTGTAAAGGGTATTTAGGTTGCCGTATTCAGTAATGTAGAAATTCAATAGGTACGAGCCTAATGATTTGTAAACCTGCGCTGCACCTGAAATAACTACGTCATTTAGTCTAAGATCACCGTTGATTTTATTCCAATCATCAACCCAAGGTTCGACTAAAACTTTAGTATCCTTCTCGGTTTTGGCGACATTTCTAACCCACAAAGCAAAATCTTGAGCGAATTGACCACTTTCTATCGCTAGGAAAGCTGCGTCTCGTTTAAGTTCTGATTCTTTCTTAATCGAAACGTTTTCTAGCTGCTTTAATCGTTCTTTGGCTAATTTATTAAACATTAGATTCTTTTCACTCGCGCTATTCTGTATGATGAGCCTACCCAGTTATTGTAATCGAAAGGTTCGGTCGTGCGAATTGTTAGTGTAAGAATGGGATCTTTTTCAAAATTACGACTAGCAAATGATAGTAGATAATCCCTTTCAAAAAGCGGTCTATCTGGGGTTTGTAGTACGGATAGGGTACTTACTAAGGTTTTGTTCTCAATATCTACCACTTTATCAACAGTGCAACCACTCATAAACATATATTGTGTCCCAGGGATAATATTTCCACCAACATTCAAACCCAAAGAGCTTCTAATTGTACCAGCAAGCGTCATACCTGATAATGTTTGTGCGTTGACGTTAATATCCCCAACCCAAACTTCCCAGCTACCACCTGGAGCATTGGTAAACTGATTGCCAGGGGAAGGAGTAGCAATAAAAACGATTCTACTTCTCGTCGCTTCGTAAGCCATGGATCTAACATAATATCCCGCTAAACAAGGAGTGAATGCTGTTTGATTTCCAGATCCATCCACAAAACGAAGGTTGTCTCTTACCCAAACGAAATAGCGAGCCTGATCCCTTAGACCATTACACCCAATAAGGGTTGAGTTATTAGTAAAACCGCTTATTGTCTGTATTGTGTTAGAGGCACCTACCCTATAGCGGATTGATGGCTGGTTATCGTATCCCCAACATTGTAAAGCATCTCTTAAGTCGGAGTTACCGTTCTCCAATCTTTCAACGGCGATAGAAGTTCGTCTCGAGTCGCTGTTAGGGTTTGATATTTGGGCGGACTCTAACAGTTCATCGTTATCAACCTGGTATCTAAGAACACTCGAACCGCTAGGAGGGTAAAAGTGTCCCCAACCAGGCTGCCTGTTACTAGGCATTTTAGTGTTGTTAAAGAAATTAAAATCTGTTTGTGGGAAACGTAAAGGATCTGTTAAAGTCCAAGATGAGTTGGCAAAAGGAATACCAGAAAATTCAGAACCACCCGCGCTAGCAAATTTGTGAAACCCTGCGGGCATCCAACGTCCCCCTTGAGGGTAGTCGTATGTTTGGAAGTCCCAATGCAAAACATTATAGAAATTTGGTGATGCCCACGCACTGTTGGCGGAAGCATTCACACCATATCGTGTAGAGCTATTAGCTGCGGGAGTGTAGGATGCTATATCAAAAGCTTCCCCTACCGCAGTGGATATCGGATTGGGGTTAGCAGCTTGGTAAGCACTAAAATCAGGCTGATTCAGAGTAGTTTGATACGTACTGTTATTTGTAGATAATTCTTCATACTGCTTCAGTTGAATGTCATCAATCGTGAAATCAACGGCAGTTTTTGACGTGTAAGTGAAATCGTTTAAAAAAGTTACTTTCATATTACCTCAAGTTTTTAGTAGCTGCGATCGCTCTAGATGAACCAATTAAATAGTTGTCTGAAGAAGGGATGCCTCCAAAATTGACTGTGTTGTTATAGGCAGTACATGCTCCGAAATCTCGCCCACATCCGCGAGTGAGAGAAATTGTGTTACCAATCAGTACCGTATTTGGTACTTCATCGAATAGAAATACTTGTGAACCGTCGTTAAACGCAATATCTGATTTTAAATTCGTACCAGTCCAATTAACAGTGCCGTCGTTGTATTCTCCAAACACCATAGGGGCTGTCGTTGTAAAAGATAATCTATCAGCAGCAATACCCCCAATTACAAATGCGAATGTCACAGAAGCTAAGTTATAGCCACAGGCGGTATCACCGAAAGTGTTACGACAAGTTCTGCTAATCCTGAAAACTTGACCGTGAGATAGCCTACTAGAATGCTCAATAATGTTGACTTTAAGCATTTGCTCTGTGAGTTCAAGTTTATTGATTTTACCCACCAATAAAGGCTTCCTAATGCCATCTGCGATTAAACTATAACGCACATTAAATCCATCCAAAGCTACACTACTTGTGAGTGTTCGAGTCATGGTTAAATAACCATTAGATTCTATAGGAATAGATATATTGACCGTGTTAGCTTCCAACGTTCTAGTTTTTTCAACAGATACTGCTTTAAATCCTGACGTAGTGCTGACATCTGCGGATATTCCAGCATTGCCTGAGCTATTGATTGTGATTTCTGTCCCGTTGGGTTGAATTATTGTTAGTTCGTGATATGTGAATACGTCTTTAGCCATCGGTTTTAGTTTGTGTTGTTGTCTATAAAGTTTGATTCTCGTAGGAAAATACCATAATCACTCATATTGAATTAAAATACACCATATTTTGCCTTAACTCGCCAAAATGATTTTTCCTAATAGATTTGTACTATCATGTTATTTTCCTATTTTGAGAATGGTTCTCGCAATATTTGTTTTTCCTATGCTCGTAGAACGAAGAGGAATCATAATTTGGATTGTGTCCTCTTGTGTCTGGCTTCCAATTTTGACTAAAACGGAGCCTGAAAAGTCGAGATTTCGTCATACGTAGGAAAATAAAAAGAGCCTCAACGATTTCTCGTTAAGACTCATGCGTATGGTAAAAATTACCATAATTATTTATCTGCTGAAATAAAGTTCAATTTCTGCTTTTCTTCTTCTAATCAACCCTGGTAACACCATGTTGCCTGCCCTATTCCATCTTGACCACTGAGTGGTAATAGCTTCTTCACCGTCACGCCTATTAATTGTCTTAACGAGGGTACTAGATGCAAAAGCTCGTTCCCCGATGTTATAAACTAGGCTCATCATCGCAGCCATTTGCTGTGGAGATTGTTTAGGGACAACAATGTTATTAATTCTTGTGTTGATATGTTGGAGTTTTTCATAGAGCCACTGAGTTTCAGCATCAGGGTTTGTTGGTGTTTTTAAATCGCCAGTAGTGCGTCCATAACCAGTAGTAGGTATACCTGCCGGGCAA
>JBDKJC010000352.1:0-4794 GCA_039796815.1 Cyanobacteriota bacterium
CTTTGCGTCTTTGTGTCTTTGCGCGAAATAAAACTACTGTATTCTGCTTTTACTTTCTCTAAATAAGGTTTGATAGCCTGAGCAAAAGGTAATATACCGACAGGAGGGACTGAATTACCTATTTGCCTTCTCACTTCGGTGATTGTACCCTCAAAAACAAAATCATCGGGATAGCCAAAAAGTCTTGCTCTTTCTCGATTAGTTAATGGTCTGGGTTCAGAGTAATGATAACCCCAAGTTCCACCACCACCCGCAGCAATAATTGTCGTGGAAGGTTTATCAGGATCTAAACGTCGGTATACATGGGAGATCATGCCTTTGACATAATGAGGAGAATTTTTCGGAATATCTGTAAAGTTCCCCCCAGGAGGAATAAGCTTGAGCTTCTCAATAGTATTTTGTTTAATGTTTTGATGTTCGTTGTTATGTTCTACTTGTTCAACATCAGCAAGTGCTTTACTCGATGAAACATATTCTTTAGATTGGTGTGTTGGTTTGGGAATTTTAAAAGTACAATTTATATCTTTCCTAATACCAATAATTAATACCCGTTTCCTAAGCTGAGGCGTTCCATAATCAGCAAAATTCACTAGATAAGGTTTAGTTTCGTATCCGTATCGCCCCGTTAAAGAAAAATCTTCAATAATTTGTTTAATAGCTTTGCCTTTGTTAGCAGTCATCAAACCTTTAACATTTTCGGCAATAAACATTAGAGGTTCTTTTAGCGAGACAAGATTGACAAAGTTTCGATATAGATTACCCCGCTCGGTTGTAATTCCCCCGCGCTTCCAGATCATTGAAAAGTCTTGACAGGGAAAACCACCTAAAATTAAATCTGCATCAGGTATCGTAGAATAATCAATTGCTTGGATGTCTCCACAAACAACGTGCTTACCTAGATTTTTCGCGTATGTTTCACAGGCTTTTTGATCGATATCGTTTGCCCAAAGAATACGAAATCCAGCTTGACTAAAACCCAAATCCATTCCTCCACAGCCTGAAAATAAAGAAACAACATTGATTTTTGCTTCAGGCTTTGGTGTATGTATTGGCTCATCAAATATAGTTAACTGAATCATAAATTAAATTAAAATAGTATTGGAAAAATCATGCCTAATGGTTTGAATAGTAGTTTCAGTATTATGCCAAGATCTATTACCATTGGTCTATAGAATGATTCTTGCTAAATATATTTTTTGCTTACTCTACCTCAAGAAATACTGCTAATCCTTAGTATGATCAGTAAAGGGCTTTTTGGGAAATAGCCTTGCTAATCCATTAGGGCTTCAAGAAGCTGATAGCTGATAGCTGATAGCCGATAGCTTTTTAAGGTAAATATCAGTAAATTTAAGACATAAGTAACTTTAAATTGGGCAAACTATATTTAGTCGGCACGCCGATCGGGAATCTCGAAGATATGACCTTGAGGGGGATACGCATTCTTCAAGAAGTGGATCTGATTGCGGCTGAAGACACTCGACGTACGGGTAAATTATTACAGCATCTATCAATCTCAACGCCTCAGATTAGTTATAACGAACACAATCATCAGACTCGTATTCAAGAATTAATTAACCGTTTACAGCAGGGAGCAAATCTCGCTTTAGTTACTGATGCGGGAATGCCCAGTATTTCCGATCCTGGAGTCGAATTAGTGCAAGCAGCGATCGCTCATCAAATTACCGTAATTCCTATTCCTGGACCAACAGCCGTAATCAGTGCCTTGGCAGCATCGGGTTTACCTACCGATAGGTTTGTGTTTGAAGGATTTCTTCCCCTCAAAGAAAGCGATCGCTCCTTCCGATTAGAATTATTCCGTAATGAAACTAAAACCATTGTCTTGTATGAAGCTCCTCACCGAATCCTCAAGACTTTACAAGATTTGCAGACAGTCATGGGCGAGCGGCGCGAAATTGTTTTGGGCAGGGAATTGACTAAAATACACGAAGAATTTTGGCGCGGTAGTTTAGGTCAGGCGATCGCTTTATATACCAACGAGCGTCAACCAAAGGGGGAATATACGCTGGTTATCAAAGGAGCAGCCGAAACTAGCCTGATTACTTCCAAAACCGAATTAAAGCAAGAATTACAGCAGTTACTAGCTCAAGGTATGACGCGATCGCAGGCTAGTCGTCAGTTAGCCAAACTCACTACTTTATCGAGACGAGAAATATATAACTTAGATCTCGAAGATCTAACTAAATAATATTAATGCTACATTTTACACACATTTGTATACAAATAAGTAAACCCATGATAAAAAAAGCACAATCGATGATAGCCTAAACAAGATTAATCTATTGGGCAACAGTATTTGTGAAAATTAACAACGTACAGACTATTGCGATCGAGAGTTCTTTCTGGTTGTACTTAGGTTTAATTGGCTTTGTGGCTCAACCAGCAACAGCAGAGTCAGTTAATCAATCAGTTAATAAAAATCAAACTCTAGAAAATCGAGCCGATCGTCTAGCATCATTTCAACTAAAATCAGTTTCGACTCAAGCTCAAGATTTATTGTTACCTTCATCGAGCAAGCAATCTAATGGTGTAAACCCCACAACGAATCGATTAGCCCAAAGAGAATTAGATCTAGAAAAATTTTGCCAAAATTATCCTTATAACTCTAGATGTTCTGGGGCGACTCCCGCTGGTGAACCAGGAGTAGAGCGATCGCCCGAGCAAATTCCTGTTCCAGAAACTCAAAGTGAAAGTTCTCAGTCCAAAAGTGGTTGGGCAATTGTTCCCGAAGTAAGTACCCTCGGACTAGGAGGAAATATAGTCAGAAAAATCACGTCTAATTTTAATGCGAGGGTTGGCGTTAATGCTTTTGGGACAGGCATTAATGTTGATGACACAGAATTTGACTACGAAGGAGACTTAAATCTCTTTAATGTTTCCACCCTGATAGATATTCAGCCATTTAAAAGTTCTGGCTTTAGACTTAGTGCTGGGTTAATCTTTGGCAATAACAATATTCAAGGGACAGCAGATGTTTCGGAGCAAGTTGCTGATGAATTAGGGGAGGTAGAATTTAATGGCGAGACTATTGATATTCGAGACCTAAATATTGATAACTTAGCCACTGTTGATGCTGATATTGACATTAACAATTCTGTTGCTCCTTACGTAGGAATTGGTGGAGGCAACGCAGTGGGAGCTGGCAAAGGATTGGGATTTTGGTGGAATTTAGGAGTAGTATTTAGTGGTTCTCCTGAAGCTGAAGTGACTAGTAATTTTTCTGATGAAATACCTGCGGAATTGCGAGATGAAGTGGTGGCTGCTGCTGATGAAACCTTAAAAGATGAAGAAGAAGATCTTAATGACGAACTAGATGTTCTAGGAGTTTATCCAGTACTGTCTTTAGGACTTTCTTATCAGTTTTAAAAACAATTACCCATCTATTAGTAGCTATTACTTAAGTATTTTGCTTTTGGTTTACCAAAGTCAGTATTTTCATCAAGTGCCATTGATTTAACTGCAAGACAAACTTTGTTTAGACAAAAGAATATTTTTTATCTATGCAAAGAATGTGTAAGATGAGTCATTCAAAGTTAATACAGTACAAGTTAATTTTGCTGGGATTCTGTGGGGGAATTGTAACTATTGTTGTTCAACCAGCGATCGCCCAAGATTTAACAGCCAAGGAAACTAATGCCAGTCAAGTTACTAGTCAAGCTAATGTTACTTCAATAGCAGCATCAACAGCGGTTTCCACTAAAGCGAATGATTTATTATTACCAGCAATCAAACAGCCAAAATATTTGATCGATGTCCAACAGGCAACTTATCAAGCAAGACAAATAGATCTAGCCAAATTTTGTCAGAACTATCCTTATAACTCTAAGTGTCAAGGAGCTAATTCTAGTTTAGAAACAAAACCAAATGATGTCTCTATGCCAGATTCCTCTGACAAGAGCCAAAATAGCACAAAACCAAAAAGTGGTTGGGCAGTTGTTCCTGAGATTAGCACTTTGGGACTTGGAGGACATGTAGTTCGAGAAATTACACCAAAGTTTAATGCCAGGGTGGGGGTCAACAGCTTCGGTCAGGATATTAATATTAATGAAACAGAATATGAATACAAAGGCAACCTAAATTTGTTTAATGTTTCTACCCTCTTAGACGTTCAGCCGTTTAAAAAGTCTGGCTTTAAGCTTAGTGCTGGTTTGATCTTTGGTAACAATAATATTCAAGGGACAGCAGATGTCTCTGAAAGAGTTGCTAATGAACTAGGGGAAGTGAAAATTCAAGGTCAGACCGTTGATATTCGAGACCTAAATATTCAAGAGTTAGCCTCAATTGATACTGATATTGAGATTAACGAAGGTCTTTCTCCCTATTTAGGAATTGGGGGAGGTAATGCCGTCAAAGCTGGGAAAGGATTAGGATTCTGGTGGGATTTGGGAGTAGTATTTAGTGGTTCTCCTGAAGCTGAAGTGACCAGTAACTTTTCTACGGAAATACCCGCAGAACTGCGAGATGAAGTGGTGGCGGCTGCTGACGAAGCACTTAAAGACGAAGAAAAAGATCTCAATGAAGCATTAGACATTATGGGTATTTATCCAGTGCTGTCTTTAGGTCTTTCCTATCAGTTTTAAAAACTAATTAATTAGATTAAAACTTTAAAGGAATTTCTGGCTGCCTTGCGAGGTTTGTAAAAGCCAGCGTTATACTCGAAGAGTTAACGTCTGGAAAAATCACTCGTAACTCAAATAAATACATCATCAATCAAACTTGCCATCATGCAGTTTAAATTGCCCTCACTCATTTATATAACAGGAATATTTTTAGCAG
>JBDKJC010000353.1:0-4791 GCA_039796815.1 Cyanobacteriota bacterium
CATAGACACTTCCAGCCAGCCATACCAAGGCTGACGACACCGTTTCAATATTCCCAAAGGTGGTTAGGATACTGGTGAAACTATCTGCAATCAAAGTAAAGGCAACGCCAACCAGAATCAGGCGAACTGGCGCAATGCCACCTCTCCACCCTAACCCGTAAATCAGCACGAACACCACAAACCCACCTCCAAAGGCAGCAGGCGGTAACAATGAAATTGGCGCACCAGGGAATAGCACCAGCAGGGTGACGGCAGCTAACGAATCAGAATTAGGCTCAACCTTAGTCAATCCCGATAATTCACCTTTGGCTACCTTAATTCGTACACCCCAACGCAACTATGGTGTAGAAGCCAGTTTGGATTGGCAAGTAGCCAAAAAATGGCAGGTAGGTAGTACCTTTACTTGGCAGGAGGGGGAAGACGATGTAGATGATGATGGTGAATTTGAGGCTCGTTCTAGTTTTGAAATTTCACCGATTAAACTTACTGCCTATCTGGAAAACGAAACTCTGCCTGGTTGGAATAATCGATTGCAAGTATTATTTGTCGGCGATCGCAATCGCGCTATAGAAGATGGTACTGAATTCGTGACTGTACCGATTGAAGGCTATGCATTAGTGGATTTAATTAGCAGCATTGAATTAGGCAAAGGAACGTTATCTATCGGTCTTGAAAATCTTTTCAATGAAGACTACGCCACTATTAGTAACCAAACGGAATCTTATATTAATTCTTTTACCTTTTCTGGCAGAGGAAGAAGTATTCGCTTGGGCTATCAGTTTGATTGGTAGTTAATTTAGAAGCAAAAAGACTTTCATTAAATGCGATCCGTAAGGCTAAGCGCGACGCGACCCTAAAGGGTATATGCGGAGCGGTATCCTTTAGGACACCTTCGGATAAGCTAGTCCTTTAGAGGAGTGCGATCGCTCTTAACATTTGTGACAAATAGATAATATTAACCTCGATTATCTAGACAAGCTCTGCGAAATTACTTAGACTTGTTTTTTATAAGCTAATTGAGAATTAATATCTTTTGTGTGAACAATAATAATATCAAGCGGAGCTACCGCTGTGGATTTCTATGGTTAAATATTCCTTTTTGGTCAGTTTTCTTGGCTTTTTATGTGAATTTAGATGCACAAGCAGAGTCAAAAAAATCTTTTCTTAATAAAAGTAATAATCAATTAATTGCAAAAAAGGCGATCGCTTTAACCGTTAAACCTGTTGCTACCAAAAAAATAGTTTCACCTCAAATAGCTTCTACCTCAGCTAAAAATTTATTCCTAAAGGACGACGCAAAGCTAGTGCCGTGGCAAACCGCTTCGCATATAGTACAAGGAAATAAAGTAACAAAAGTTACAGGGGTAGAACTAAAACAAACTAATCGAGGATTAGAAGTAATTTTAATTACCGTAGCAGGAAGTCAAAAATTAGTTCCGTTGATTCTTCCTGAAGGTAATAAACTAGCGATTGATATTCTAGATGCAACTTTGGCTTTTGGGATTAGAAATGGTGTTACTAAAACCAATCCCGTCGCAGGAATTAAAGAAGTTAAACTAGCAAAAATAGATAATAATAGTATTCGTTTAACTATTACTGGACAAAACCAAGCACCCAGTGCAGAGGTAGTACCTTCACGGCAAAATTTAGTATTAAGTATCAATCCTCAAAGAAATACAGTACAGCAAACACCAGATGAGGAGATAGAAATCATTGCTACTGGTGAAGGGGATGATGATAATTATTATGTTCCTGAAGCTTCTAGTGCGACTCGAACCGATACACCTATTCGGGATATTCCGCAATCAATCCAAGTAATTCCTCAAGACATTCTAGAAGACCAACAGGTAATTCGTCTGGATGAAGCCATCAGTAACATAAGCGGTACAAATCTTGGTAGCTCGTTTGCTAATACTTCTCTTACCTTCAATATTCGCGGGTTTGAGAATACTCCTGCCTTATTAGATGGTTTTAGACAGTACGGTTATTATGAACTAAGCTCACCAGAAACAGCTAATTTAGAACAGGTTGAAATACTTAAAGGGCCTGCTTCTATTGCTTATGGAGACGTGCAACCAGGAGGAATAATTAACTTAGTCAGTAAAAAACCTTTAAAAACACCTACTTATGAAGCAGAATTATCAGTGGGCAATCGAGAGTTTGTTGAACCACGGATCGATTTTTCTGCACCTTTAACTGAAGATAAAAAAGTGAGCTATCGACTTAATGCCCTCTATCGTCATGATGATGGTTTTGTCGATTTTGATCAAGACTACGATCGCACTTTTGTCGCCCCTGTAGTCAGTTGGCAGATTAGCAAAAACACCGATCTGACATTTCAATTGCAATATACCGACGAAAAAACACCCTTTGAAACTGGGTTAGTTGCTTCTGGAGAGGGATTTGCCGATGTTCCCAACAATCGCAATATTGGCGAACTAAATGATTTTAGCCAAAACAAATTTCTTAACCTGGGCTATAACTTGGAACATCGCTTCAGTAACAACTGGAAAATTCGTAACGCTTTTCGTTATAGCGATCGCAATCATGAAAGTCTTGGCTTGCTTCCCCTGGCGTTTGATGAAACCACTGGCATTATTGATCGCACTATCGGACAGCGACAAGTAGATACTAAAAACTACGCCCTACAAACGAATCTAGTAGGTGAATTTGCTACTGGTGCGATCGATCACACTCTCTTGGTGGGAGTCGATCTCAATCGCACTGATGAAATAGAAAAGACGAGATTTGATTCAGTTTTTTATCCCCTCGATATTTTCAATCCTGTTTATGGATTAATTCCAGATATTAACTTTGAGGAGATTGACGTAGATACTGACACAGAGTCTCAAACAGATCGACTTGGAGTTTATTTACAAGACCAAATTGCCTTTTCAGAACAAATAAAATTACTAGCAGGAGTGCGCTACGACACGATAGAAAGAAACGGAGTTAACAATCCTAATGCTTCTGAGCCAAATAGTTCGGAAACCACCCAAAATGATGATGCTGTTACCCCAAGAGTCGGTATTGTCTATCAACCGATTCCTGCAATTTCTCTCTACGGTAGCTATTCCCAATCTTTTAACCCTGATAGCTTTAACACTACCAGTAATGGCGATCCTTTAGAACCAGAGAAGGGAGAAGGATTTGAGTTGGGAGTTAAAAGCGAGTTGTTAGAAAGAAAATTATCTGCAACGTTGGCATACTTTAATATTACCAAGCAGAATGTAGCTACTCCCGACCCTATCGATCCTTTTTCCTCTGTAGCAACAGGAGAACAAAAGAGTCAAGGCGTTGAATTGGATCTCAGTGGAAAAATAATGCCTGGCTGGAAAGTTATTGCTTCTTATGCTTATATCGATGCAGAAGTTTCCAAGGATAATAGCATTCCCGTTGGCAATCGTTTATACAATGTCCCCGAACATGGTGCGAGTTTGTGGACGACTTACGAAATTCAAACAGGTAACTGGAAAGGGTTAGGTTTTGGCGGTGGATTCGATTTTGTTGGGGAAAGAGAAGGGGATTTAGATAATAGTTTCCAGGCAGATAGTTATTTTCTGACTAATGCTGCTATTTTCTATAAACGAGATAACTGGCGTTTCGGACTGAATTTTAAGAATCTGTTTGATATTGACTATATCGCAGCTACTTCCAATAGTAGAACCAATGGTAATGAACCAGGCGCACCATTTACGGTAATTGGTTCAGTTTCTGTGAAATTTTAAAGATTTTTTATTGACAATCAACTTGAGGTTGAAATTATGGATCTAAGACGCTTTCGTATCGCTCTACTCTTTATAATCGCCTTGCTAAGTAATCTTACAGCGATCGCGATTGAATTATTTGAGATGATGGGAGAATTATATTCAGCAGCAGTAGCTAACTCTCTCAATCCCGAGTTAAAAGCAGAATTTACCGAAATAGCCAATGGTTTAAACGACCCTACTCTACCTTGGCTGATGACAATTATTTTGGGCTTAAATTTATTAATTCCCCTAATGGCGATCTCTTTTAATAACCGACTGTCAGCTTGGGCAATCTTCATTCTCGGCAGTTCGGTTACAGCTTTCGGTACTTTTCATGGTCTAGAACACGCTATGTCAGGGGCAATTTATGCACTCATCCTCGCACTCATAACTCTGACCATCCCAGGTGTTTACGGCTGTATCTTAGCTTATCGTCTGGCTAGAAGTTCGAGAACAGGCAAAACTCCCCAAAAAGAGGTGCAAAATGTTTAATCAGTTTCTAGTGAGAATTTTTAAATTAAGTTTTGAATTTAAGTAGTACTGAAATAAATTATGTTAACTAAGACTAACGAAATTTCCCTCACAGAAGCAGATTTTGCCGAACTATTGGAAGAAGCAGAACAACGAGGGGAATTACTATCCCGAGAGATTGAGCTTGGCACTGACGCATATTTACCCAGTGCATTGGGTGAAATGTGCGATCGCTTTATTGAATTAAGAGAAGGATTAACTATCAATATTCGTAGCGGTAACTTATCTCAGGCTTTAACTTTAGAACGGCACCATGAAGAAGATTTTTCGATAGTAGCCAAATTTTATTTATCGGGGGGTTCGAGGGTAACAACTCCCCAAGTACCTGAAATCGACCCTGACTATGAAGAAATAGCTGGAGGTAGTTATTTATATTATCTACCGAATATGACTGAATACGAGCAATGGCAAGCTAATTCACCGATTCATGTAGTAATGGTTTATGCTCCATTAGAATACTTTAGTAGTTTCAACAATACCAATGGCATTTTACCCTGTCCTCTACAGGTTT
>JBDKJC010000354.1:0-4786 GCA_039796815.1 Cyanobacteriota bacterium
TTCTAACATTCCGCGATGGAAACGGGCAAATTTCTTCATGTCGGCAGTTTTAGCATCATCGTAGTTATGAACTGCTTGACCAGTAAAGAACATACCAAACATAGCGCTAATACTACCGCCAGTAACTTCATGTCCTGCTTCTCTAGCTACAGACAATAAACCCTTAGATAGTTTGCTGGTAATGCGTTCTAGCTGTTCGTAAGTACCTGGCTTGCTCAGTAACTCTAGAGTTTTTATCCCCGCAGTCATGGCTAAGGGATTACCAGACAATGTCCCCGCTTGATACATTGGCCCCGCTGGTGCAACCATGGACATAATATCGGCACGACCACCATAAGCACCCACGGGTAAACCACCACCAATTACTTTACCTAAAGTTGTCAGGTCGGGAGTTACACCAAATTTGGCTTGTGCGCCACCGTAGGCAATACGAAAACCAGTCATCACTTCGTCAAAGACCAGTAATGCACCCTGTTCTTGAGTTATCTCCCGCAATCCTTCAAGAAAACCAGCATCGGGAGTAACAAAGCCAGCATTACCCACTACAGGCTCTAAAATAACCCCTGCAATCTGATCGGGATTTTCAGCAAACAGTTTTTTCACTGTCTCTAAATCGTTATAGGGAGCAGTTAAAGTGTTAGCCGTAGTCGATTTGGGGACTCCTGGAGAATCTGGCAAGCCAAGAGTAGCCACCCCAGACCCAGCCTTAACTAAAAACATGTCTGCGTGACCGTGATAGCAGCCTTCAAACTTGATAATCTTTTCTCTACCTGTGAAAGCTCGCATCAAGCGCAGTACTGACATACAGGCTTCTGTTCCCGAGTTCACAAAACGTACTACATCAATACTAGGAACAGCATCAATGACCATTTCGGCTAGTACGTTTTCTAGAGCGCAAGGCGCACCAAAGCTAGTCCCATTTTCTAGGGCGGAGTGTAAGGCTTCAAGCACTACGGGGTGAGCATGTCCACAGATCGCTGGCCCCCAAGTACCAACATAATCTATATATTTATTGCCATCGACATCCCAGATATAAGCACCTTTAACATGGTCAAAGACGATCGGTTGACCACCAACTGATTTAAACGCTCGCACTGGAGAACTAACGCCACCAGGCATTAGTTTTTGAGCAGCATTAAAAATTTCTTCTGATTTAGCCGTTTTAAAGGAAGTTGTAGAAACCAATATTATCTCCTTTAATGAAAGTAAGTGTGTTTGTAAATGTATATCTCTGTATATCTCTAGTTTTAAAGATATGAGTTTTTGTAAAGACGTAATCGTGTCTATAACTCTCTATTATCTTACGGATCGTAGCTAGCAAGCGAAACAGATTGTTAGAAATTGTAAATTGTTAGCGAAGGTTGTTAGCTAATTTGCTCATTTTTGCTCATCGGGCGATCGCTTTTTTTACGTGGCTAAAAAAGCTACTAAATAGAGTTTTTCAGCGTTTTTACCTTAGCTTGCTACACAAACAGCAGAGTAAGCATATAGTATACTGCTCTATAGTAAGACTCTTAATCACGTAAGATTGGTATCTAAATAAATGAAGTAAGAATGCTGATAATAGTTGACCCAGAGCAATTTTCGGTAGCTTTAACCACTTCATGGAGATTTGATTTAGGGTATTTTCAAAACATAAAATTATTGTCTTAAAAATTTTACAGGAAAATAAATGACGGCAACATTTTGCGAATATAAGCCTGGTTTAGAAGACATACCTGTAACTAAATCTAGTATCAGTTATGTTGATGGTCAACAAGGGATTTTAGAGTATCGCGGAATTGCAATTGAAGAATTGGCCAAGCGCAGTAGTTTTTTGGAAACTGCATATTTGTTAATTTGGGGAGAATTGCCCAGCGCTAAACAGCTTCAAGATTTTCAAACTCATATTCTGTTTCACCGTCGCGTTAAGTATCGGATTAGGGACATGATGAAATGTTTTCCTGAAACTGGACATCCGATGGATGCTTTGCAAACATCCGCAGCAGCCTTGGGCTTGTTTTATTCTCGTCGTGCTTTAGACGATCCTGAATATATTAGAAAAGCAGTAGTACGGATTCTGGCAAAAATTCCCACAATGGTCGCAGCATTTCATCAAATGCGTCGGGGGAATGATGCGGTTCAGCCTAATGACGATTTGGACTATGCCGCGAACTTTTTATATATGTTGACGGAGCGAGTTCCTCATCCTTTGGAAGCAAGGATCTTTGATATTTGTCTGACACTTCATGCAGAACATACGATTAATGCCTCAACTTTTTCGGCGATGGTCACAGCCTCCACTCTAACCGATCCTTATGCAGTAGTAGCTTCAGCCGTAGGTACTTTAGCAGGGCCTCTTCATGGTGGGGCTAATGAAGAAGTCTTATTAATGTTGGAAAAGATTGGTTCAGTCGAAAATGTTGAGCCTTATATAAGCGATCTCATTGCTAACAAACAAAAAATTATGGGCTTTGGACATCGTGTTTATAAAGTAAAAGACCCCAGAGCTAAGATTCTGCAAGAGTTGGCAGTAGAACTATTTAACGAGACAGGACACGATCGCTATTACGATCTAGCCCTAGAATTAGAGCGAGTGATTGAATCAAGGTTGGGACATCGGGGAATTTACCCCAATATCGATTTTTACTCTGGTTTAGTTTATAGCAAATTAGGTATTCCCAGCGATTTATTTACGCCCATTTTTGCGATCGCTCGTGTGGCTGGCTGGCTAGCTCATTGGAAAGAACAGTTGGCAGTCAACCGCATCTTTCGTCCTACTCAGATTTATACGGGAGAAAACAATATTTCCTATGTGGCAATGGAAGAACGCTAATTACCGTCGCTCTAAGTTTAAAGCCTTGCCCTTATAGGGCGACTTTCCGATAGCTATTAGCTTTTAGCCATTAGCTTTTAGCTAAAAGAATCTGTACTCGCGACTGTAGTATTAAATTAACTGAAGTGCCGACTGTTAAAAGCTCTGAAGCTCATAGCTAAGAGCTTGAATCACCGTTTATTTATGTCAGTGAGCAGTCAAAGCAGTTTTTATCTCTAAATAGGGATTTGTCATCGGTAAAAAAGTTGTTAAGATTTGTAGATGGCAAATTCTCGATTACGGAAATTAGGTAGTTACCTTCGTCCCCATTGGCGAATGGTCTTGTTGGGTACGATCGCACTTTTAATTGTTAACTTGCTGGGTGTCTATATTCCCTTGCTGATCAAAGACAGTATCGATCGCTTAGAGGGAGAATTTAGTTTTAACCAGCTCTCGCGTACGGCGCTCTGGCTATTATTATTGTCCGCAATTATGTGGTGTTTTCGGATGTATTCCCGCACCTCTATTTTTGGCGTAGGTAGACAGGTAGAATTCGTTCTCAAACAGCGAATTTTTCAACATCTGCTCACTATTGAGCCTGGATATTTCTCTAATAATACTTCAGGGGACTTAATCAATCGCGCCACTAGCGATGTCGATAATATTCGTCGCTTAGTCGGATTTGCCTTACTGAGTTTTATTAATATTATTTTCGCTTATGCCTTTACCTTACCTGTGATGCTCAAGATTAATGTACGGCTGACTATTTTGGCGATCGCTGTATATCCACTCATGTTGCTAACCGTACAGCTATTTAGTGGCAAACTACGGCTCTATCAAGAGGAAATTCAGGTTAAGCTATCGGATCTCAGTGAGCTAATTCAAGAAGATATGAGTGGGATGGCGCTAATTCGGATTTATGCCCAAGAAAATCAAGAAAGAGTTGCCTTTAGCCAAAAAAACCAGCAATTATTAGAGTCAAATCTTAAGTTAGCTCAAGTTAGAAATCTGCTATTTCCCGTAATTGAAGGCATTTCTTATATTAGTTTGTTAATTTTGTTGTGGATCGGCACAAAAGCGATCGCCATTGGACAAATAACTGTTGGTGATTTCATTGCTTTAGTTTTATTTGTGGAACGATTAGTATTTCCCACTGCCTTACTTGGCTTTACGATCACTGCTTATCAACAGGGAGAAATTAGTATCGATCGGGTGGAGTCAGTTACTCAAGCTCAACCAAAAATTAAGAATACTGCTAAGGCGATTATTTTGCCTTCTACAGCCATATCAGGCGCAATTACGGCGCGCAACTTAAGCTATACTTACCCTGGCTCGGATAATCCTGCTCTTTACGATCTGAACTTTGAAATTCAGCCTGGAGAGACAGTTGCCATTGTCGGCTCAATAGGTTCGGGGAAATCTACCTTAGCTAATGCTATTCCTCGACTATTAAATATAGCCGAGGGGGAATTATTTTTAGACAATTGCGACATTACTAAATTAGATCTGGGGAGTTTAAGAAAAGCGATCGCTTATGTTCCTCAAGACAGCTTTTTGTTTAGCACGACGATTAAAAATAATATTCGCTACGGTGAGCCATTGGCAGAAACAGCAGAGGTAATTCAATCTGCTAAACAAGCTCAGATTCATCCTGAAATTCTCACCTTTCCCCAAGAATACGATACCTTAGTTGGCGAACGAGGAATTACTCTCTCGGGTGGACAAAGACAGCGGACATCATTAGCTAGAGCCTTATTAGCCGATGCTAAAGTTTTAATCCTGGATGATTCACTTTCCAGCGTCGATAACGAAACAGCAACCAAAATTCTTAATAGCCTATCGCCAACGACAGCCAAGAAAACCGTCATCTTTATTTCCCATCAACTATCTGCTGCTGCTACTTGCGATCGCATTTTAGTAATGGATCGAGGAAAAATTGTCCAAAATGGTACTCATGCAAGCTTATTACAGGAAACAGGACTTTATCAATCT
>JBDKJC010000355.1:0-4779 GCA_039796815.1 Cyanobacteriota bacterium
TATTCATAGATTTTAAGCACTAACTTCTTTAATTCTTTAGCGATCGCCTGTTCGATATATTTTCCTGTAGGATGTTGCATTAAGTAGGGTAAGGAAAGATTGGAGTCTAGGTTAGGACAGATTACTGCACCCCCCGCTACTTCATCGGAATTTAAGCCATCTACTGCTAAAAACTGAGCATAATAAATTCCCCATAAAGCCAACTGTCCCCCCAGGGAATAACCCGTAAACCAAAAGGGAGCAGGACATCCTAAAGCCTTACTTTCTGCTGCAATACTGACAAAATCTTTGCCCTCATTAATCCCATCTGAAGTTAGTACTGAGGATAATTTGGCAGATTCTCCATGAGCGCGCCAGTCAAACAGCACCACCGCATAATTCTGAGCATAAGCTTTTCTGCCCAAAATTTTGAGAAACCACTGATTATCTAATGTTCCTGTAATGCCATAAGTACCGACAACTGTACCTCGCGGATTTGCAGGAATTGCCACCCAACCAGCTAGGGGAACTTCTCCTTGAGTAAAAACTACCCGCTGATAATTAGGCTCTGGTTCGCTAATAGTTTCTTGCCATATTTGGCTTGAACGCTTTGCTACATAGATTGTCATCAGAAAACCATTGTCTAAAAACCAAGGTGGGGAATATGAACTATGCAGCATTAATTAAGTCTAAAATCTTTTAAAAGAACGAAGTTAAGTAGAAATCAGCACATGCTAAATATTAATTGAGATTTAAAAATCTTGATAGAGCTTGAGTCATTGCAGGTGGCCAACGGCGAATATTTTTAATCCACTCAAGATCTTGATAGCGATTGTCTAAACCCACTGCTGCGACCCAATTGCTTTCTGCCTCGCCTTGTTTTCCTTCGACCCATAAACTTGCAGCTAGCGCAGCACGCATATCGGAATACATAGGATATTTGCGAACTAAATTACGCATATTGCGAATTGCTTCAGAGCGATCGCCTAGTTGATATTGAATTAAAGAAGCATTGCCCCGTGCTAGGGGAAAAGTTGGCGCAAGATCGGCAGCCTGTTGATAGTCATCTAGTGCAGCTTGCCATTGTTGCTGTCCTGCTTTAGCATTACCTCGATTATTTAAAGCTACTGGATCTTGAGGTGTAATAGATAATACATAATTATAATCAGCGATCGCCTCTGTCCAGAGTTGTTGTCCTTCGTAAGCAATTCCTCGATTTAAGTAAGCATCAGGATATTCTGGAGCAATCTCGATGGAACGGTTGAAGTCAGAGATTGCCTCAGCTAGTTTATATTGACCAATGCGAACATTACCACGGTTACTCCAGACAGCAGGATTTTCAGGAAATTTTTCGACTAAAGTTGTCCAATAAGTTTCTGAACGAGCAAAATCGCCCTGCTGTGCTGCTTGAAAAGCTTTTTTGGCGATTGTTTCACCTTGAAAAATTTGCTGTTCTGTAAGATTAGGAGTTTGAATACTACTTGCTGCGTCAGCGGATTGTATTAGTCCTACGGTAGTTAGCAAAAAAATGATCGATAAACTTATTAACCAACGTTTCATTGTATTTTGCACATTTTAAGTCTTTATACTTAAAATATCTGAATCTGGGGCATAGTATTAAAAACTACTTTTATGTTCAATAAATCTTGCTTGTTAATAAAATTGGGCAAAATTTACTTTAGTTATTGTTGGAAACACTAAGTTTTATCAATTAAATTCAGCAAAATAATGACAAAAAGACAAATATGTGCGATATACAAACAACGAATTATAAGTAAAATGCGCTCAAAATAGTTTTATTTAACTATGTACATACGTTTTTTTAGTAAGCTGTCTTTATTTGTGACGATTGTATCTATTCCGCAATTTATGACCTCGGCGAATGTTGCACCATCCCTTCTCTGCTCTAACGTGCTGGCAGCAGAGGTGAAAGCTTTAGGTGAAAGTGGAGATACGGGGGAAACAGGCCTCAAAGGAGAAAATGGTCGCAATAGTGACAACTTGACGGTATTTGCTGATGGAACACCGATGACTCTCGATTTAGCAGGAGGAAATGGTGCAACAGGAAAACCTGGGGTAAAAGGTCAAGATGCTATTTGTGAGCAGACAAGGGAAGATGTTGGTCAGAATCTAAAGGGTGCTGATGGTGGTAACGGAGGAGATGGAGGAGATGGAGGAGATGGAGGCAATGGTGCCTCTTTAACGGTATACACCTCTAACAAAGAGGATCTCAAGCAGATTTATGTAATTGCGGCGGGAGGAGACGGCGGTAAATCTGGAAGAGCAGGGGAGGGTGGAGCAGGTTGTGAATGCGATCGCCCTTCTTGGAATGAAAAAACTTGTGTTGGAGAACCTGGTAGTCCTGATTATAGCTGCTCTACTGAAGAGTTTACCTGTACCGATGGTTATTCAGGTAGAAAGGGAAGAGAAGGTAGGAAAGGTGTTAAGGGTAAAATTGGCAATTTGACCCTCATTAATCTGGATAAATCTCTTGCCCCTGATTTTCCAGAAGTTACCGCACCGATTAGTGAGTTACAAGGTCGAGGTTTTACACTATCGAAGAATATTTGGCAGAGTCGAAATAATGCCTCATCTTTGTTAGCTCCAGGTTCAATTATTGCTGACAAATATCAAGAGTTGGTAGCACGTCATGAACATTCCGTTTTAGTAGTGTGGGATGCTCCCCAGCCAGTGGAAAATTTTGAGGAACAGCCAATTACTCTAAGTCTTAAAGGAGAAAATGATGCCAACATTATCTTGCCCGAAGATCTCTGGTTAGAGACGAAAGCCACCAAGCGAGATAAGCTGACGGAGCTATTTGTGTTTAATGCAGTTCATACCGAAGATGTTGCCGATTTAGAAATTGATGGCTTATTTGGACAGGGAGCAAATTTAGAATTAGATATATTTGACGAAGCGGAACAGTCAAATATAATTGCTACAGACTTTTCGCTAAAGTACAGCGTTGGCGAACAATCTGAAGAGAAAAACTTTTTTGGTGGCAGGAGTACAGTGTATCAAACCAAGTACGAAGGAGTAGTTCCCCCAGAAGCGATCGCTCAAACAGGAAATTTGTTTACTCTTAAGTTAGGGCAATTGCCAATTCCACCAAAATATCTTCAGCCAGGATTAAAAGTGGAATTAGAAGTATCTGCTAAACGATCTTTAGGGCAAAATTCGCAAGTTAAAAAGCTGTCTACTCGTACAGATATTGAAGGGTCATCTCGTTCATAAACTAAGTTCTAAGCTTGAGAAATGGTCTGAATAGCTACTTCAATAGCTCGTTTAACCGCAGCATCTTTATCCTCAATGACGATGGACTCATCTGTGGTGCGTTGAGCAACGACGGCACAGACACAAGCCGCACTAAAACTATATACTCCAGCCATTTTAAATAACGTTCCTACTTCCATTTCGTAATTTAATATGTTGAGTTGGCGGTAGTTAGCCGTAATTCCTCTCAGCCAAGATTGAAGATGGGGATTCGCTGAAGACTCAACTCTTTCCTGCCCTTCATAAAAACTGTCTACTGAAGCAGTAATACCTAAATGATAAGGAATATTTAATTTACGAGCAGTTTCCACCAAAGCGACTGTTAAAAAAGGATCGGCAACGGCAGGATACTCTGGGGGAGCGATGTCTAAAGCTGCCCCTTGGCGACATAAACTTCCTTGGGATATAACAATATCACCTACTAAAATAAAAGGTTGAATTGAACCACATGTACCAACTCGAATAAATCGCTTAATCCCAACTTGCACGAGTTCATTGACGACGATGCTTAAAGAAGGAGCGCCTATTCCGCTAGTCGCGACTAAGATAGGCTTCCCATTGGGCAATTTTCCCAAATAACTCTGAAGTCCTCTATATTTTGAGAGCAATTTAGCATTTTTTAAATAAGTTTGAGCAATATAATGCGATCGCTCGGGTTCTCCCGATAAGATTACCGATTGAGGGGCATCAGCACCAAGATCTGACTGACTAAAACCAATATGATGTTTCATTTTTTACCAGCTATAATTGCAAACGATTAAGACGATTAAGTTAAAAAGACGTGAGACCCTGCATTCTCGAATGAGGACAAGGGAATGCTCACGGAGAGGATGTGTCAGGTTAACACTGATGATCGATCACCAATAGCAATTGACTGATACTGAACGATGGTAACTCTTGAAAAATTTTCCACGATTGTCTCTTGCTGTAAAAACAGCACTATAGGCAAACATTTACCCGATGCCCTGTATGTTCATACCAATACTTTATCTGACCTCGATCCTGTACTGAAAGAGTATGAGAGTCGAGCCAGAAATTTGGTCAATAATCTTGACCGCGCTACTATTATCAAATTTGGTACCGATCGACCCAAAATTTCTTATTTGTACTATCCAGACTTTGACTGCGATCCTCATCCTCAATTACATCAAAGTATTGTGGTGGATTTGGTTACAGAACAGGTATCAGTCAGACAATATCATAACTCCCATAATCCACCAATTTTGCATCGAAAAGAGACTTTTGTGGGTACAGATTATCCTCTGTATCAAACCTTTGCTGAATTAACTAGAGAAGAGGTAGCCTTGGGCTTGTTAGATAATTCTCGGCATATCGGTACTTTGCAAGAGTGGACTCGTCTGCTATTGCAGGAAGGTGTTTCTCTAGTCGATCATCATGTTGCCTGTCCTGTCGATTCACCTGTGGCACAAAAGCAAACTATCTTAATCGAGCGACACAAGGCAGCGCTCAAACGTTCAGAATTATCTCGTCCTGTCAGAATTGCTCTAGAAGCTGACTTATTTAAAG
>JBDKJC010000356.1:0-4778 GCA_039796815.1 Cyanobacteriota bacterium
AAATCCAACAACAGCAAGGGGAATTAGATCGTCTTCGTGCCGATAATCAAGGTAGTCAAAAACAGCTTAATGATAAGCAAGGGCAAATTATTAATCTAGAGCAGCAAATTAATCAGCAAAAGGTTCAGATTGCAGAACAAAATAGAGTAGCTCAAAACTTACAGCATAGTGTGACACAGCAAGAGCAGCAGGTAAAAGAATTGTTGCAGCAGATTGAATCCACAGAACAGGCAATTAGCCAAGCAAAAGAGCAACTTCAGCGCGAGATAGCGCAAAAAGAACAGCAAGTTGCTAATTTGAGACAAGAGACGACTAAACGTAGCGAATTAGAAATACAAATAAGCGATCGCATCCAACTAATAGAACAGCTAAATCGACAACTAGAAGAACAGGAGAAAAACAATGGCTTATTAGATTTAAAAGGTAATGAACAACAGGAATTGATTGAAAGTTTGCGCTCGCAATTAGCAGAACAATCATCTTTAGCAGAGACAATCAGCACTTCTAGTACTTACAAAACTTTGGCAATAATTCTGTTGGGAATTTTATTAACTGTAGCATCGGTAATTTCCGCCCAATCTTATCTTTTCTAAATTGCTCACTGCTCACTGCTCATTGTGACGCGAGCTTGCGAGCTAATGGTAAACCACTTGTCTCGCATAGTTGGAGATACCGCTTCGTGACCGATAGGGCGACGCGAAGCTAGTACTTTAGTAAATCCTTTAGGGCATAATATCCTTTAGGACTCATTGCTCATTGTCAAATGATAGCGATATAAAGCTACTGGGCGATCGCCTGCTGCGAAGTAATCAGGATCTTGAGGTGAAAGATAGATTGCCGTCATCTGTTCGGCGCTAATCTTACCAGCATCTAATAACTGATAGCTAGAAGTGGTTTCTACTTCATTAAGGTAAAGTCTTTCAGGAGATCTAAATAGCTGCTGAGTAACTTCAGTGGCGATAAATTGGCGCTCTGAGGGAATTTCTCGACCTCTACCTGTTATTTTAGAAATTAGCTTACGTTCGCCTTTTAAAAAAGTTATTTGCTGATTTGGGTTATCGGGGTCAATTTTTACCTTATAGACATTCTCCTCTCCTAAATATGCTTCAGCAATTTTAGTACCGTTAAACGCCCGATCTGCAACTACTAAAGGTGATTGAGATTTAAAGGCTGATAAAAATTTTTTACTAGGAAGATAATATTCGGTGCCAAATCTAACTTGGAAAGCGATCGCGCGATCGAGATATTGCTGATTATCTTTAAATCCAGGCGTGACAATATCTGGGGCGAGGGGGGCAATTTGTTCAGTCAAAGTACTAGTCACATTCCAAGTTCCCGTCATCCACTCAGGATATTCCAAGTCTCCTTTAGCAAGCTTTACTGAAGGTTTATTTGTCCACTGCGGAAATTGCTGAATTCGCTCTGATAAAGAAGCAGCAACAGCAGTTGAGTTAAAACCAAACAAAATTAGGCAAATTAACATAATTTGGCTTAAATACTGTGCGATCTTGAAGAAGCGATCTTTAAAAGTAGTGTTGTCCCTCATTAAACATGGCTCGATATATTATTAGCATCATTATCCCAGTTCTTAACGAAGCTACGATCATCAAAAAAACTTTGGGACAATTGACGCAGTATTCTGGAATTGAAATTATTGTCGTTGATGGTGGAAGTCGAGATAATACAGTTGCGATCGCCAAATCTAGCGCCAATATTGTCAAAGTCATGACGGCGATCGGTAAAGGTAGAGCGGGGCAAATGAACGCAGGAGCAGAATTAGCACAAGCAGATATTCTCTTATTTCTTCATGCAGATACTCAACTACCAGCAAACTTTATCGAGCTAGTCAGCAAAACTTTGAAACAAAAGAGGATCATTGCGGGCGCGTTTGAACTCGTCATTGATTCTTCGGGTATATCTTTACGTGGGATTGAAATACTGGTCAAAATGCGATCGCGTTTATTATCTCTTCCTTATGGCGATCAGGCACTATTTATCTCAAAACAAGCCTTTATCCAGGCTGGCGGATTTGCCGATCTACCGATTATGGAAGACTTTGAATTTATTCAACGAGTTGGGAAGTTGGGACGAATTGCGATCGCTCCTGCTGCGGTGACGACTTCTGGAAGACGCTGGCAAAAGTTAGGAGTTTGGCAAACTACATTGATCAACCAACTGATGATTGCAGGTTATTATTTGGGTATTTCTCCCGCCAAGCTAAGTAAGTTTTATCGTAGTAGAGGAAAACGTTAAGATAGCTTTTAGCTCTTAGCTTTTTAATCAAAATTACCTAAAAAACAATGTGGACAGAGATTGCTCAAGCTATTAGCCGAGAAACAGAACAAGAATTTGCGATCGCCAATACTAAATCTGTCAGTGGTGGCTGTATTAACCAAGGTTATCGAGTCAGCAGTGAAGATCGAACCTATTTCGTTAAGTTAAACAATGTAGCTCAAGTAGATATGTTTGCAGCGGAAGCTTTGGGTTTAAAGCAAATGTACGCTACTCAGACAATTACTGTGCCACAACCGATTTGCTGGGGAACGGCAGCTAATTCTAGCTATCTTGTGCTGCAATGGCTAGATTTAGGAGGTGGTAGCAATCAAAGCTGGACAGAAATGGGCCGTCAGTTAGCAGCGATGCACCGAGTAGGATCGAGTAAAGACTTTGGTTGGTCGCGAAATAATACGATTGGCTCAACACCTCAAATTAATACCTGGATGGATAATTGGGCAGACTTTTTTGCCCAACAGCGGATTGGATATCAATTAAAGCTGGCTAAACGTCGTGGGGGTAATTTTCCTGAGCAAAATCGGGTAGTTGATGCAGTAAGAGAAAAACTTGCCGAGTGGCAGCCTCAAGCCTCTTTAGTTCATGGGGATCTCTGGTCAGGTAATGCGGCAATTAGTAGCGATGGCGCACCAATAATTTTAGATCCTGCGACCTATTATGGCGATCGCGAAACGGATCTGGCGATGACGGAACTATTTGGCGGTTTTCCGACTGCTTTTTATCAAGGTTATAACCAAACTTGGTCATTAGACAGTGGCTATCGGCACAGGAAAAGTATCTATAATCTGTATCACGTTTTAAATCATTTCAATTTGTTTGGCGGTGGATATGCTAGTCAGGCTCAAACAATTATTCAGCGTTTGATTGACTAAAACTTGATATAAACTTGTGGCAAAATACAAGTGAGCGTGCGATCGAGAACTAGCATCTTTTGCAATAAATTAAAATATTTTACCCGTAATATAGCGACAGAAAACTATAACCATGTTTACTGACCAGCTTAATCTACCTATCAATAAAGAGCGCGACCAATTACAAGATCAAATCTTAAGTTTGACTGGTATGAGTTGGGATGACTATGAAAAAATTACCCAACTTGAATCTAACTATCGTGTTTCTTATTTTGATGGAGTGATTACAATCGTGTCGCCAAGCTTGAATCATGAAAAAATAGCTGAAATAATTAATGGCTTGGTAAAGGCTTATTGCCGTAAATATAGTCTGTTATACTTTCCTATGGGTTCAGCCACATTAAGAAATCCGTTTACAGCAGGTAAAGAACCAGATCACAGTTTTAGTTTTGAAATAGAAAAAAAAATACCCGATTTGGCAATCGAAGTAGTCTTTAGTAGCGGTAGTATTCTAGATTTACCAAAGTATAAATATTTAGGAGTTAGTGAAGTTTGGTTCTGGCAAAATGAAGAGATAAAATTCTATCAGTTAGTCGATTTTCAATACATAGAAATTGAAGTTAGCTCTTGTTTACCCAAATTATCTTCTGCATTTTTAATTGACTTTATTAATCGAGGGCTGGGAGAAAGCCCATTAACAATTGAAAATGATTTTATCCAGCAATTACAGTAAGCAACATATATTAAACTAAGGAGCAAGAATTATGCCTATTTCCGAAATTACTGAACAACTATTAGCAGCAAAAAAAGCAAAGGGTATTACCTTTGAAGATTTAGAAAAAGTAGTGGGACGAGACGAAACTTGGATTGCATCGGTTATCTATCGTCAAGCCAGTGCTGACATGGAAGAAGCCAAGAAAATTGTGACTACTTTGGGCTTACCAGAATCAATGGCTGAACCTCTAACTATTGCACCCCTAAAAGGTTCTCTTGAGCCACAAATTCCCACCGATCCTTTAATTTATCCTAAAGGATACACTTCGTTATCGTTTTTATGAAATAATGCAGGTATACGGAATGCCTATCAAAGCAGTAATTCATGAAAAGTTTGGCGATGGGATCATGAGCGCTATTGATTTTTCTGTGGAAGTAGAAAAAGTTGAAGATCCCAAAGGCGATCGCGTACAAATAGTTATGTGTGGCAAGTTTTTACCTTATAAGAAATGGTAAAAAACAAAAAGTAATAACTTAAATTTAAATTTAAATATTTTTAGAACAATGGCGCGGAAACTTTTTTTGGGTTCGCTTTGGTTAGCTTTAACTATTTATGCGATCGCCTCTTCTTTTACTAAAACACAGCAAGGAGATTTGGAACTAATTCTCAAGATGTCTACAGGGCAATTTGCGGGAATCAACCCGATAATTATTGCTATCTTCTATATCATGGGCATTTTTCCCGTAATTTATGCTGCATTTATTCTATTTGATAGCAATCAAAAGATTTCCCCCTACCCTTTCTCGGCTGTCTCATTTGGATTGGGTGCATTTGCCCTCTTGCCCTATCTCACCTTACGCCAAAGCGATCTTACCTGGAACAAATCAAAGAATTGGTTGCTCAAAATATTAGATTCCCGC
>JBDKJC010000357.1:0-4772 GCA_039796815.1 Cyanobacteriota bacterium
GCTCTCAGCTATCAGCTCTTAGCTTTCGGAAACTGGGTGACAATGGGAATATTTGACGATTAAGTAAGCGTAATACTCTCTTAACTTTAGAAATACTAATTCTTTAATTAAAATAGGGTTCAAAGCTACAAGTTTTGAGCCTTTTTTGATGGCTGTATGTATCTGAGAAAAGACTTTTTCTGAGATCAAAATGGTTAATTATTGGGTGGAGAGTATAGAGTAGATTTAACAATCTTTCCTGTTAATTGTCACTTGAACAGACCTAAATTAAAATTAATCGCCAATCAGCCAAATGTTTGGCTGTTAATAGTTCTGCTTAGTATTACTGGCTGTCAGTCATCAAGTCCTGATGTCGATCGCGCTTCAGAGGTTAGTCGTCTTGATACTCAGTTAGTTTTAAATAATGCTGTCTTAGAGCAATCAAACAGAAAATCAAATACTGTCTGGAAAATTAAAGCAGAGAAGATTGTTTACAGTGAAGACAAGGAAAATGCAACTTTAGATAAAGTAGTTGGTAACTTACTCCAAAATGGTGCGGTCATTTTAAAAATTAGCGCTGAGTCTGGAGAAGTTAAGGATCGAGGCAATATAATTTTGTTGAATAAAAAAGTCATTGCTAGTGACCCGCGTAATGGTAGTGTTATTAGTAGTGAAGCGGTGGAATGGCGACCTCAAGAGAATTTGCTGCTGATTAAAGCCAAATTGACAGGTAATAAAGCTAATTTGAAGATTGTTGCCGAGTCAGGAAAATATTTTACCGATCTCGAAAAGCTAGAAATACAGGATAATATAGTTGCCACTAGTAAGCAGCCTCCCTTACAGTTAACTAGCGATCGCCTGGAATGGAAAATTCCTCAAGAGCAAATTATTAGTCCTGGTGCGATCGAATTAGTCCGCTACGATCGGGATCGGACGATCTCCGATCGATTAGTTAGCGATCGCGCTCAGTTAAATCTGGCGCAAAATCAGGCAATTTTAAGCAAAAATATCGAGTTGGTCACCTCAGATCCCCAACTACAAATAGCTACGGATTCTCTTACCTGGAACTATCAAACTCGGTTCGGTAAAAGCGATCGCCCGATACAAATTATAGACCGCGATCGCCAAATAAGTCTGACGGGTAACAAAGGTGAAATCAATCTCCCACAGCAGCTAGCCAAGTTGGAAGGCGGCGTAAAAGGGATCAATCAGATTGAAGCATCAGAATTATATGCGCAGCAAATGACCTGGAAAATTGATACTGAAGAATTAGCAGCAATGGGAAGTGTAATCTATGAACAAGTAAATCCTAAAGCTCGTTTAACGGGAGAGAGAGCGAGTGGGACTTTAGGAAATAGTAAAATCGTCGTGACTAGTAATGGTCAACAACCAGTAACTTCAGTGATTGATAATTAAGGCGTTGCTGGTTTGAAGTATACCACAAGGGTACAATGTGCAACCGAAAAGTAATCTGTCCGTCCTAAAGGACGACGCGCAGCTAGTGGTTTACCATACCGCTTCGCATATAGCTATCAGCTATCAGCTATTAGCTATTAGCTTTTTAAAATTCCGTTCTCAGGCAAAAAATTGAAAATCATACCTCTATTCAGCAACGCCGATAATTAGAGGGTTGGGAGAATGCTTTGAACCAGTAAATTTGACTGAAGCTAATCCCCATCAGACGTATACTATGTATGTCAAGAAAATGTGGTTGATGGTCAACGGAGTTAACAATGGTTTGGATTTTGTTTTTATTGGGATTATTAATGATAGCTAGCTGGGGTTACATGATCGTGATGCAGTTCAAATCTGTATATAAGGATAGAACTACATTTGGCAAGATTGTAACTTGGTTTTCTATTTCTACTTTGATTCTCTATTTAATCGGCAATATGTCAACCAAAATTTCTGGGTAATCAAACGAATAGTGAAACCGCAAGTAGACTATGAAATTCAGCAACAAAATCAGCGATCGACTAAACTATTTCCGTGCCGTTGACTTTCCGAATTACCACTACTCCTGGTAAAGGAGGTTGATTAGCTTTACCACTTGGCCAATTTGAACCTACGGGGACTTGCCTTTGCTGTTTAAAGGCTGTGCCATCGGTAGCCAGTAATTCAAATTCTCTAGTTACGGTTGCCATGTCTTGACGAATACCGCTTTCTTCTCCTGGATGCTGAATTGCTAGAAAGACGCTGCTGTTATCGTCGTTAAAGGTTATACCAGTGCATTCACACTCCATCGGGCCGATCGCAAACGGATAAATTTTGCCGACATTTTCTCCCGACAGGGGAATGTACCACACAGAGTTATTCCCGAAAACCCCAGTCAAGTCGCTTCCTGTTAAAGTCTCGCCGTTTTCGACTCGGCTAGGAACGGGTTGATTATGCTTACTGGTAGACATATCCGTGACGACCCAAAGATTGCTAGACTTATCGAGAGTCAAATTATCAGGATTAGCAAAACCCGCACCACCTTTGGCCACTTCTCCTCCTGTTGCCAACATACTCCAGGTAAAACTGAGGGAGGCAGGATCGCGATCGTCTTCCTCTAACTTCATAATCCAGCCATATTCATAGTCAGTTTCGCCCCCTGGCCCGACAAAAATCGTTTTATCTGGGCCTCCTTCTTCGTCGGCAGCACCTGAAGTGAAAGCAATAAATAAAGTCCCTTCATCGTTGAGAATCGTGGATTCTGGTCGAGATGTGTTGGTCACACCTACGGCGCTGGCTGCAAAGTGAGCATCAATCAGAATCGCTCCTTGGATTTCTTCGGGATTATCCCCCTGATATAGATCTCCTAAAGTTTTGAACTGATTAATTAAGGGCTGCAATTGTTCCTCTGTCGTCACTTCCATAAAGCCTCCCACAGTGCGATCGCTGTTGGGCAAAAACACTATTCCCCCTACTACTTCATTGGGAGAGATAGGATTAATTAAGGTATCAGGACTTAAGGGAATCCAGGTTCCCGTACCATCAGGAGCTAGTTTGGCACCGTAGAGCATTCCTGCTTCAAATAAACGAGAGTTGGCTTTATCTTGGGGATCAGCAACCTTGTCCTTACTGATAAATTTATAAACATGTCCACCACGGCGATCGCATCCTGAATAAACAGCCAAATTTTGATCTTTTACAGCTCGAGTCGCGAAAGCCTCATGACGATAGCGTCCTAACCAAGTGTGTTTTGTTCCGTAGTCATTGGGGTTGGCGGGATCGATTTCCACCATCCAGCCGTATTTATTGCCTGCTAAACCAAAGACATTTGCTCTGCCATCTACGTCTAAAGTCGAAATTAAAAAGGGAGTTTCACGAGGGTTGAAAGCTGAACCATCTGCCATGACTGGTTCGGGAACTTGATCTTGAAAGTTTTCCTCGGCACTGAGAACTGTTCCCCAAGGAGTTGTCCCTCCAGCACAATTTTGAAACGTACCAATAATGCGATCGCCTAAACCATCTTCATAACCTAATTTATTCGGCTTATTAAATACTGCCACCGCTGCACCAGTAGATTTAAGCGCTTGAGCGGGATCATCTAAACCAGAAATTCCTGTAACTCGACGGTCTAAAGCTGAAAATGTTCGTTCCCATCTTCCTTCTGAATTACGCTTGACGGAAATTACCCCCAATCCTTGATCGATCAAACCTTCGCGAGAAATTTTCCTGATTTTTTCTTTAGTGGGATCGTCGTCTTTTAAGCTTAAAGCATCAACTATAAATACAGCTTCTTCGTCTGAATCTTCATCCACAGGTTTAGCCAGAGCAAGTAATTCCGCAACAGGAAGTTCTTGTCCAATTACCGAAGAATAACTTTGCATCCATATGCCACCACTGATGTATTCAAAATTAACCGTTAGATAACCTTCACCAGGACTAGTCTCTAATAAGGATAGATAGTCATTATTGTAACCAAAACGTGAATTCCCCACGCGATCGCCCCAGACAGCAAGTAGATCGTAAGTAAAGCCTTCGGGCAAGATTAAATCATCTTGTACTTGATAACTGGCATAGTTCTTGATTTGTTGAGCAATGGACAGTCGATCTACATCTAAAGGTAGAGCCATTTTGAGGGGTTCAAAGCCTAAACTAGAGCTATTATTGGCTAATGATGATAAATTTTCCCCTCCAGTTAGGGATCTTGCTTCACCCCGATTGTCCCAAAGACTGGAAGTTAACGTTCCAGCGGTAGCACCTAAAAAAAGCAAAAAATTACGACGATTAATGTTCATATTGAATGTATATAAGCAAGAAATTGAGCAAAAAATCGAGCTAGATTTTGGCGTGAGATAAAGTTAAGTTTTCTTGAAGTCATGCTGCACGTTCTGCTTTTAGAACCACGCCGTGGAGAAACTCTCGTTCTTAAGTTAAACTCCAAACGTTAACAACTCATTAACAGTTGATGTTCAGATTATGTTGGTTTTCTCTTTGTCTGGTAAGACTACCAATGCAGCTAATCCAAGCTATGTTTTAATTGACAATTTATTAGTTGATTAAAAAATATTAGAATAGAATCTATAAAATAAAACAATTTGTGGTTATGCTAATCGATGATCGACTACCAATTAACCAAGAGTATTTTGCCAAACAAGATTGTACTTTAAGCTTTTCAGGTATGACTTGGGAAGATTATGAAAAGTTTACTATGGCAGAATATTTGGGCTATCGGACATCTTTTTTAGCAGGAGTAATTACTCTCATGTCTCCTAGTCAAAATCATGAAGTAATTAAAGATTTTATTTTTTTACTAATAGTTACCTATTGTGATGTCTTTGATTTAGATTATTACCCTACAGGCT
>JBDKJC010000358.1:0-4770 GCA_039796815.1 Cyanobacteriota bacterium
TTTTGGATAGCATATTTTTTGTATAAAATCAACCAACCAAAGATAGATTTTATTCTTTAGACAAAATTTAAGAATAATTTTAAGAATAAGTTTAAAAATATACTAGCTTTTTTCTAAGTTTTTATATTAAACTTAAATTAAGCGGTCTATGTTTGTAACATACGATACATTATTTAGTTGGAAATACTACAAATTATTCCATAAATAAGTGAACAGATACAAATAAAAACGCTAATTAAAGACTCAAACTATAGTAAATAATATGGAAAGAATTTCCAGAAGATCGCTTAAGGCTTCCAAAGAAGGAGTTCAATTAGCAAGTCTTGCAATATTGAGATTTCCCACTAAAATTGATTTTGCGGTAGAACTAGAAATTTCACGTTCTACTGTACAAAACTTTTTTGCTGGTAAACCTGTAGGAAGAGAAAATTTTCATAAAATTTGCCAAGAATTAGATTTAGCTTGGCAAGAAGTGGCAGAATTACCTCAACAAGCAGAAAAGCCAACAGAAAACATCTCCTCAACATATCCCGAGTCAAATCAAAATTCTGACCTTGCAGTCGATTCGCTGGTTAGTGAATGTCGCTCGCAGATACAAACTAGAATTATGTCAGTATGCGGAACTATGCGAGTATTAGATATGTCTCGTCCCGTATCCTTAGAAAATATATACGTCGATACTCAAGTCTGCGAAACAATCACAGGTAGGAGAAGACTTGGATTTGATAGTAATTCAAATAACCTAGATTTAGACCTGAATAATCTAGATTCAAAGCTGACTAGAAATAGAGTCGAGCTTGGCAATATTAAACTAAATTGTCAACAACAACCCCCAAAAATATCTGGTTGGTCAGCAGCAATGCGTTATGCCAAATTAATTGTTTTGGGCAAGCCTGGTTCGGGCAAAACCATGTTTTTAAAACACCTGGCTCTACAATGTATTGTCGGAAATTTTCAACCCGAGCTAGTGCCAATTTTTATCTGCTTTAGAGACTTTGTAGCCTCTAATTCAGCTTTAAATCTACTCGACTATATTGCTGGGCAATTTAATAAAGACTGCCAACCTTTGGAGACAACAATTCTTAGACAGTTACTCAGCCAAGGCAAGTTTTTTATCGTCATTGATGGATTAGATGAAGTCAAGATCTCAGATCGTCGAGCTATCTGTCAGCATCTACGGCGATTTACAGAATGGTTTCCTCACAATCGCTACATTATTAGTTGTCGTCATGGCGTAGAATATTGCAACTTTGAACAGTTTACTGAAGTAGAAATTGCCGATTTTGAGCAAGAACAAATTACTAATTTTGCTGCCAAATGGTTTGAACCTGATGATGTTGCTAGAAATTTTAATTTCTTACGCAATCTCAAAAAAAATGGTTTGATTAAAGAATTGGCTACCAATCCTTTATTATTAACTCTGCTATGTATTTCATTTGAAGAATCAGCTAGATTTCCTTCTAGCCGCTCAGAAATTTATGAAGAGGGCTTGGATATAATGCTCAAGCAGTGGGATATCAGTCGTAGTATTGACCGAGATACAGAAAATAGCTTGTCTCGACAGTTAGAAAAAGAATTGCTGTGTACTATGGCTTTACAAACATTTGAGCAGAGACAATATCTTTTTAAAGAAGCAGAACTAGAATTGTTGATTGCTAATTATCTAGATAATCTGGCTAAAGATAGCGAACACCCAATACAAACAAACAGCAAAAAATTACTTAAATCTATCGAAGCCCAGCATGGACTGTTGGTTGAGCAAGCCAAAAAAGTTTATTCATTTTCCCATTTAGCATTTCAAGAATATTTGACGGCAAGAAAGTTCGTGTTTAAAGAAGAATCTGCCTCTTGCACGGCAATGTTACTCCATCTAGTCAAACACATAACAGATAAAAGATGGCACGATATCTTTTTATTGGTAGCCGAAATGTCGCCACAGGCAGACATGCTGTTTCAAATGATGAGCCAGCAGATCGAGTCCCAAATAGCGACTCAAAGTGAAAATATAATTAATTATATGGACTGGGTTCACTGTAAAGTAGAGTCCGTAAAAATTCAAGATTTGCCAGCAACAGTAATTAGAGCATTTTATTTTGAGCTGGGATTAAGTCAAATTATCGGCAATGTGGGCAGCAACTTTAGTTTGGCTTTAAGTCTTGAGCCTAACTTTAGTCGCACAATTAATTCTCATACTGATTTGGGATTAGACCTAAGCTTGTGTCATATTACTAACATAATAGGCGACTTAGATTCAATACCGCGTCCAGCTTTAACTCTCGAGCGTATAGTCAAAAGAGCGATCGCCCATGCAGCCAAAATTCAACCAGAATTAGCTAAAGAACTACAAACGTTAGCACAAAAACTTCCTTCAGGAGAAGAAAACGAGGCTCAGTTTTGGCTGTGGTGGCACAAGCAGGGAAAAGTTTGGTCAAATAATCTCAACTCTGTTGCCGTGAAGTATCGTAATATCGGTTATCAATGGCAGTTTGATCGCCAGCAGCAAAAATCTATAAAACAGTATCACCAAGCAAATTTGCTACTGTTAGAATGTCTCAATACTAGCTCTTATGTAAGTCCTATAGTTAAACAAACTATTCACCAAGAACTACTTACTTTTACGAAGTCAGAAGAACCCCCGTCATTTGAAGGAGGGGTTTCTCCGACTAAGACTAACAAAACTAAATCTCAAGAAATTGAATCAACGTTATTTTAAAGTTTAGCTATCAGCTATCAGCTACCAGCTATCAGCTAGGACAGTTTTTTGGTTTTAATTATTTTGTGTTCTACTCAAATAAAAAGCGCAGGCAGTAAGCAAAAAATAATTCAACATCTCGACAATACTCTAAACAAGACCTATAAGATGCATGACTAAATTTTCTCAGTTAATTTCTGTTGAACAAAAAATACACTTCATCGAAGAACAAGAATTGCGATCGCTGTTAACTAGATCGGACTTATTTTCCCCTTACGAACAAAACTATTGCCAACACAAGCCAACTCCTTTAATTTCTCTGGCTGGTTTATGGTGTGCCAAACAAGCTTTCGTTAAGGCGACTAAGCATAAATTAGGCTTTGCCAATTTTAACTATTTAGATTTAGAAATTCGTCATCATGCCCAGGGTCAGCCCAGAATGCTACTACAAGGTCAATTATCAGACTGGTTTACAGAGCAAAATATTGAGACGAAAATATCAATTTCCCATACAAAAACTTTAGCTGTTGCTGCGATACTTTTTTGGTATTTAAAACCAAAAACAAAATAAAAAAATAACAGTTTTGAGAATTAATATAATCCCTGACTTTTGACTTTTGACTTTTGACTTTTGACTTTTGACTTCTGACTATCTACTCCTCAATACCTGTTGAATAGTTTTAAGCTGTCGGCTAAAAATCAGTGAACCAGCTAAACAAAGCAGACCATTAAAAATAAAGGTATTAGTCACTCCAATTTGACTAGCTAACCAACCTGAGAATAAATCACCAAAGGGAGCTATACCAATAAAGGCCATCGATACCAGGCTCATTAATCTCCCTATTTTGTCATCATCAGCTATGGTCTGCAAGACCGTATTAGTCGAAGCTAGTTGTAAGATTACGCTAAAACCAACTAGCACCATTGCAGGGAGAGAGAATAATAAAAAACGAGATAGAGAGAAGATAATTAAGCCAGTTCCCAGTAAAGCAGGAGCGATCGCGATCGCCTTTTCTAAGCCATATATCTGCGATTTGGAACTAAGATAGACACTGGCAATTAAAGCCCCCAAGGCGGAAGCAGCCATTAATAATCCTAACGTTTCTGAGCCTCCTTGAAGAATATCAGCAGCAAAAATTGGCGTTAAAGTTACGTAGGGGAAGCCAAAAAATCCTAGCAAAGATAGTAACAGCAGCATGGAACGAATTGCTGAATTATGATAGGCGTAGTTATAACCTTCTGTTAATTTGCCGATGGTTGAGGTGGTGCTTAAAGCAATCTTAACGGGGGGAACTTTCATGGCTAAAAAAGCGATAATTACAGCCAAATAACTCATCCCATCCAATAAAAAGCAAATCCCCGCACCGACGCTAGCCACCAAAAATCCAGCCGTAGCTGGACCAATTAATCTGGCACTACTGACTAAGGAAGAGTTGAGAGCGATCGCATTTGCTAAATCTTCTGGTTGTTCGATAATATCTTTAATAAAAGCCTGAAGTGTCGGCATATACAGGGCGTTAAGCGTACCTTGGAAAATTGACAGGGCAATAATCTGCCAGATGTTAATCATTCCCGTTAAAGTCAATGCTGCTAAGGATAAAGACTGCACCATCGACAAAGTTTGAGTAATAATAATAATTTGGGGGCGCGAACTGCGATCGGCAATCACTCCGGCGATTGGTGAAATAAATAAAGTCGGAATACGCGTGGCAAATCCCACCACCCCCAGCAAAAGAGGGGAATCGGTTAACTGATAAACTAACCAACTAGTAGCCAAAAGTGTACTCCAGTTACCAATTTGGGAAATTCCCTGACCGATAAAATAAAGACGGTAGTTGCGATAACGAAAAGCGCGTAAGATGGGAAATTTTTTTTCGCTCAGTATTGGCTTCAAAAGTTTTATCTAATAAGTGAATCATGTCGTAATACCAAGTTGCAATCAAATGTGTAACACCTTACTTAAAATCCTTTGTCTCGAACTAAGCGAGATAAATCCCGAACTAAGCGGGATAAACGTCTTTGCGTCTTTGCGTCTTTGCGCGAAATAAAATTATTCTTTAGAAAGCAACTTAGTATAA
>JBDKJC010000359.1:0-4769 GCA_039796815.1 Cyanobacteriota bacterium
CAAATTCAAAGATTACCAAGAGATAGCTCCGCTACTCGTAGACGCAATCGTTGTATGTTAACAGGTAGACCCAGAGGTTACTACCGCGATTTTGGTTTATCTCGTAACGTTCTTAGAGAATGGGCTCACGAAGGTTTGCTTCCAGGAGTAGTTAAATCTAGCTGGTAAGCTTTTAAAAGCTATAAGCTATAGGCTTTAAGCTGACCGAAGGGCGACGCGCGACGCGACGTAAGGAGCTAGTCCTTTAGGGAAGCTAGTACTTTAGTAAATCCTTTAGGGCTAAGCTTGATTAAAGATAGGGAAGAGAGAGACAAACGTTGCATTAAGATAATTCTCTCTCAGACCGTCATTCATATTCATGTTTTTAAAGATAAAGGTCTTTGCCCTTAGCTATAAGTTTAAAGCTACTGTATGCGAAGCGGTATCTCCAACTATGCGAGACAAGTCCTTTAGGACGCAGGTAGTACCACAAGGGTATAACATCAATTAAAGGCTTAGAGCTTAAAGCTTAGAGCTTAGAGCTTTTGATAAACTTCTTGCTTGGGCAAAATTAGTTCAAGATCCCAGTTTGCTACCTTTTGAGCAATGCGATCGCTATTATCCCAGTCCTTGGCATAAGGTAAAGTACCAATTACGGGGACATTAGTTAAAGACTGAATTAAATCGATGGGAGTCAAATCTTCTGTTCTGCCTACTGCTTCAAGTTGAGCGCAGTTAAGAATAATTCCTCGCAAATCCAGTTTTAAACTACGAGCTAAAGCTACGTTAGCTACTGTATGAGCGATCGCTCCTAACTTCACAGGTACGACCAAAACAGTAGGTAAACGCCAGTCCGCAGCAATGTCTCCTACCGTTAACTCTTCCGTTACGGGAGAACCCAACCCCCCTAGAGACTCAAGCAAAACTAACTGAGACTTTTGTTCTGCCAAACTAAGTTTTTGCCATATTTCCCCTAAGTTGATTGTCTTTCCTTCTTTAGCAGCAGCGATTGGTGGAGCTAGAGGTGCTTCAAAACGCAAAGGGGGAACTATATCGATACCCGCTACTTCAGAAAATAAACGCTGATATAACTCCACATCGCCAATACCTGTCTGCATTAACTTAAATATACTTAATAAATTTTGCTGATTATTATTTCTATTTAAACGGTATTTTTGCCAGTAAACTGTTAAGGCGATCGTGACAAAAGTTTTCCCCACATCTGTATCTGTACCTGCAATTAATAAGCTTGTCATAATGGCAATTTTAGCTAGCTATAGTCTTTTTTTTAGATTTGCTTTTTCAGAATACCAATATTGCCGTCTTACCAAGGCTAAATATTTTTAAAAAAAGTACAATGTAGCCATAAAGATTTAGTATAGGAATGAACAAAAGTAAGTTGAGAAGCTTAAAAGAAGCTAAAATAATCTCAAAATTTTACTTTAATTTTTTTATTAGTGAATTTTAACTCTATTGTTGCCAAACAAATTGTTGTTTACCTTTAACTCGGTAATTTGGCATTGTAATTGCCATAACTATCACTAATAATCATCATAATTCTCAGACTATACTCAACTAATTTGAACATATTTGCCGTGAGCCATAGTACTACCTTAATGCCTCAGTCGATGGAGCAGACCCCCTTTTTCTCAGACTCCAATCGTCTTAGATTGTTTTCTGGTTCTGCTAATGTTCCTCTTGCCAAAGAAGTAGCCCGCTATATCGGTATGGATCTAGGTCCAATGATTCGCAAGCGGTTTGCTGATGGGGAGCTTTACGTTCAAATTCAGGAATCAATTCGTGGAGCAGATGTTTATCTACTTCAACCTTGCTGTAACCCTGGCAATGATAATCTGATGGAGCTAATGATTATGATTGATGCTTGTCGCCGAGCATCTGCTCGCCAGATTACTCCTGTAATTCCTTATTATGGTTATGCCAGAGCAGATCGTAAAACTGCTGGTCGCGAGTCTATTACTGCCAAACTAGTAGCCAACTTGCTCACCGAAGCAGGAGCCAGTAGAGTCTTGGCGATGGATTTACACTCAGCGCAGATTCAAGGATACTTTGATATTCCCACGGATCATGTTTATGGATCTCCCGCTATTCTGGAATATTTGGCAGCCAAAAAATTAGATGATTTAGTGGTAGTATCTCCCGATGTAGGGGGAGTAGCCAGAGCTAGAGCATTTGCCAAGAAATTAAATGATGCTCCTTTGGCAATTATTGATAAACGTCGCCAAGCTCATAATGTAGCAGAAGTAATGAACGTGATTGGCGATGTGGCAGGGAAGACAGCTATTTTAGTCGATGACATGATCGATACTGCTGGAACTTTATCCGCAGGGGGTAAATTATTACGACAAGAAGGAGCAAAAGAAATTTACGCCTGTGCTACTCATGCTGTCTTTTCTGGTCCTGCGGTGGCGCGATTATCTGAAGGTATTTTTAAAGAAGTTATCGTTACTAATACAATTCCTATTCCCGAAGAGAAGAAATTTCCAGAGTTAACGGTTCTTTCGGTGGCTAGTCTGTTGGGAGAGGCAATCTGGCGAATTCATGAGGCTAGCTCCGTCAGCAGTATGTTTCGCTAATTAAACCTAGTATAACTGGTACACTCCTGCGATCGCCATTTATCAGACTCTTGCAGGAGCTTTTTTACTCTTACTTAGCTTGAGCTTCAGGATATAAAGGTTGGGAATTTAAAGGTCCGATTCGATCGGGTGGCCAAAACCGAACTGTTGCTCGACCAATGATATTTTCTAGTGGTACAAATCCCCAGTAGTGAGAATCGTAACTATTATTGCGATTGTCCCCTAAAACTAAATATTGTCCTGGAGGTACTTTAGTGGGAGGATATTGATAATCTGGTGGCTCGAAAATATAGTTTTCCTTCAGCTTTTGACCGTTAAGGTACACTACGCTATTTCTGACCTCCACTACATCCCCAGGAATACCAATCACTCTTTTAATAAAAGCGTCCTTAAAATCTTGTTGCTTGAGAGCATCGGTCGGTGAAAAAACGATCACATCTCCCCGCTCTGGTTTACGAAAATGGTAACTAATCTTTTCAACAATCAAGCGGTCGTTGATTTCTAGAGTGGGAAGCATTGATTCAGAAGGAATATAGCGAGCTTCCGCTACACAGGAGCGAATTCCTATGGCCAAAATGACGGCAGATACCAGAGTTTTTACGAGTTCAACTAGAGAATTTTCTTGTTTTTCGGTCATGAACACACAGCCTCTAGGGTGGAATGAGATTCAGTTAAGCTAAAAGCTAAAGGCTAAAAGCGGTGCATCGCGGTCTTGTTGAGCCATTGCGGTCTTGGGGTTTCCCCAAGTGGAGCAAATGGCGTGGTTTCCAGCAAAGAGCGAATCCTAAAGGATTCCTAAAGGATTAGCTCCTTCGTCGCGTCACCGCTTCGCATATGCACCAAGAAGCTAAGAGCTTTATTGGTAAGTTAAAAATTTGAATTAGTTTCTTAGGCTAAACTAGAAAAAGACTAACCGCCATTGTCAGTAGAGATAAGCACTGCTGTTGATTAATCATCAACATCAGTAGTTTAAATTCTCTAAATGCAATTAACAATCTTACTATTCTAATATGGAACATAAAAATCCTGCTCTAGTTCAAGAACCTCGTTATGAGCCAGCAATTGTCATTCCCCTCAAACAAGAGGCTTCTCTTTTAGATTGGTTGAAAGCAAATAACCGTCTGATTCCTCGCGAACAAATAGAAACTGAAAAAATTAAGTCCGATGAAGATCTAGACGTGTTGATGGATGGAGAGGATGATGATTTTGACGAAGATGACTAGTTAACTTAATTTGGCGATCGCCCTTAGAGCTAAATAAAGATCGAAGAACAAAATCTGGCTCTTGCTGCAACAAATAGTTTTTGCTATGTTATCGTTCTCAAGTAATCGATCTTCTTAGTAAGTTAGCGAAATTTAATTGTGAATGTTAAACCATTTGGTACGGAGAAAGTAATCGATCCTTCTGGTAAGATTTTGCTGATTTCTCTGATCTGCGTTTTGACTCTAGGCGCGATCGCCTTTGAATATAGCTCTAGCATTTCTTTAGAGCAGTTTGGCTTACTGCTCTTTCCTCTACTCGCCTGTATGCTCACTAGCGCTCTACTGGGAATATTTATCATTCCGCTGCTCAATCGGCTGAAAACTGGTCAAATTATGCGGGAAGATGGACCTCAAGCTCACTTAAAGAAAGTAGGCACTCCGACGATGGGAGGCATTTTTTTTGTGCCAGTGGCGGTGATTTTAAGCTTAGTTTGGGTAAATTTTAGCGGTTCTACAGTAGCCCTCACTCCAGAACTTATTGCCGTTTGTTTGGTGACCCTAGGTTATGGTTTAATCGGCTGGCTCGACGATTGGCAAGTATTACGGCGCAAGTCCAACAAGGGCATCTCTCCACGTCTGAAACTTACTCTACAGATAGTTTTTGGCATCCTATTTTCCCTATGGCTCTTCTGGCACGAGTCTGATACAGTCACGAATATTAGTCTGCCAGGAGGATTAAATCTGTCTCTGGGATGGCTATTTTTACCGTTAGCTATTTTCGTCTTAGCGGCGGAAAGCAATGCCACCAATTTAACCGATGGAGTAGATGGATTGGCAGCAGGGACAGGGGCGATCGCTTTTTTAGGACTAGCAGCAATTCTCGGACTAGACTCCCCAGAGTTAGCCATTTTTTGTGCCTGCCTCAGTGGTGGCTGTTTGGGATTTTTGGTGCATAATCGTAACCCCGCCAAGGTATTCATGGGGGATACGGGTT
>JBDKJC010000360.1:0-4768 GCA_039796815.1 Cyanobacteriota bacterium
CATTATTTACAGGGACAAGCAAATTTGGTGGTAGTTCAGAGAAATCTTGAGTCATCGTTTTCCTCCTGTAAATTGTTTGACTGTAAAGGATTATTGTCACATTTTAATTGGGCTGAAAATCGCACTAGATCTTCAATATCAACGGGATTATTAAAATAGTTTCCAGAATTAAATATTATGCTGTTCAAAAAACTATTATCTTTATCAATTTCACTTATTTTCAGTTGCGGATATGTTCAAGTAGCTCAAGCAGAAGATCTAGAATGTAAAGACAAATTTTCCTATGCTGCCTGTGGTAGTTTGGTAAAAACAGACATAGATCGCCTGAAAAAAAAGCTCGATCAAGCAAAAAAAGCTTTTAAGTCACCTCAACCTGTTTATCTTTATGATGTCCAAGCAATATTAGGATTTTCAGGAGAGCAAACAAAAACAACCAATAATGGCACGATTGAACATCGTATTTGGATCGACTCGGATAACTCTAGACGTCAAGTCAAAGCATCATTTTTAAACGAAGAGTTAGTCCAAATTAAGACCTACGGTTTTTAAATGGTCAGCTAAATTTTCTTAGTTTAGTTTTACCAAGCTTCTTGAAGTGTTTACCTGGCATCGAGCTTTCTCTCTATTCTGTCTAAACGACGCTCAATACGGTTCTGCACCTCGAACAGTCTTAGTCTGTCTGATTCGGCAGTCTGGTGATAGCCATAAGACTGTGTGAGTCGATCTTCGTGCCGTTGACTAATAATATTAAGATTGCTAACGTTCTCCGTTAAATTGTCTATTTTATCCGAAAGTCTATCTAGTTTATAATCGCTCTCAATTTGATTTTGGGCTAATTTTTCCAATTTTAAATCGCTTTTAAGCTGTTGTTCGGCAACACGATCTAATTTCTCCTGAAGACGCAAATCTGCATCTTGAATATTTCGCTGAACAGCAAGCATCCCCTCGATGATTTTTTGTATTTCCTCAAAAGTCATTTTAGTAACGTTCTAATAGTATATATACGCTTAATTTTAACAAAGTACGTTACTAACTATGATGGCGATCGCAGTTTGTTCAATCCACGATATCTCCCATAGAGGGTGCAACAAACTCTATTTGTTCTAATATTTGCTCAATACTAGTTGCAGGCTCTAAACAAGATAAACTGGTGCAAACTAGAGCAATACTATTTTCAGGTAATGCCGCTTCAATTCTGTATACGGTGGTAGGTAGATAATGAGAACTTAGCTGTTGTATCTGCTCTGGGGTGGTTTTAACACTTGTACCATGAAGCCACCAATCTAAGGCAGTGAATAAACTAGGGCAGGCGGTGGGAGACTTTTCCATGACTAGACTAAATGCCTGAAGTCCTTGCTGTGCTTGTTCTCTATATTCCAAATTATCGGTTAATAAAGACAGGCGGATTAAATTGGCGATCGCAATACCATTCGCCGCAGGGGTCGCATTATCCATATAGCTGCGTTCTCTGACCAATAACTCTTTTCCAGCATCGGTTGAATTATTGTAATAGCCACCCTGTTCCATACTCCAGAGTAGATCGTTAAATTCCTCTTGAATTCTTAAGGCGTGTTCTAACCACTGAGGATCTTCTGGACAAGCAGCCTGAAGATCTAATAAGGCTTTAATCAATAAGGCATAGTCTTCTGACTGAGCGGGTACTGTCGCCACACCATCATAGTTAAGTCGCTGAAATCTGCCTTCTAGCCATTGGTTTTGTAGGATAAACTGGACTGCTTCAGTAGCTAACTCTAAATAAGACTGTGATTTAAATACGCCATAGGCTCTAGCTAATCCTGAGATCATTAAACTATTCCAGGCAGCGATCGCTTTAGTGTCAGTAACAGGGGGAATACGTCCTTGCCAGTTATGAGTTTTGGCTTCCTGGTTATTTTTCGCTGGGGAAAAGATATCTATTGCCGTTACAGGCTGTCCATAGCGCACGGTGAATAGTTTGCCTAATGCCTGTTCTAAACCAGAAGATAACTTAGACTCTGATAAACGTTGGAGAACGTTTTTGCCTTCAAAATTTCCTCCACGGGTAACAGTAAATTCCTGCTCTAATTCCACTAATTCTGGAGCGCTGAGTAGAGATTCTAATTCATCATAGCTCCAAACATAAAAATCTCCTTCTTCTGGCTCGACTGCTTCGGTCGTAGTAAAATTATCGGCATCTTGAGCAGCATAAAAATAACCCTGCGGATGAGTCATTTCTCGCTTGAGCCATTGCACTGTCACGGCGATCGCTCTTTGAATAGCAGGTTGCCGTACCCCACTACTCCATAAATTAGCCAGATATTCAACAATTTGCCCATTATCGTAGAGCATCTTTTCAAAATGAGGCACTGTCCAAGTATTATCTACGGTATAGCGGTGAAATCCTCCTGCTACGTGGTCGTATATACCCCCCGTGACTAAATCTAAACCCCGCTGTTGAGATAGTGCTTGGGTATTATAATCATATTCCCGATCGAATCTACTACCCTGCAAAGCGATCGCCGCGTAGGGAATCATCGGAAAACTGGGACGACCAAAATCATTGGGTTGAATAGCTGCGGTATTGGCATTTATGCCTTGATTAAGTAATTCTCGGTCTAAACTTACCTCTTGATTAGCGGGTAGGGTTGCTGACTGTTGCAGATTGCTGAGGATTTCACTTTTAAAAGCCATTAGCTTTTCTGGTTCTTGGTCATAAAAACGACGTATGGACTTAAGTATTTCCAAAAACCCAGGACGACCGTATTTTGGCTCAACAGGAAAATAAGTACCGCCGTAAAAAGGCACGAGATCTTCAGGATTAAGAAAGATATTTAACGGCCATCCTCCTTGTCCCGTCATCATTTGCAGCGCTTGCATATAAATGCTGTCAATGTCTGGTCTTTCTTCACGGTCTACTTTGATCGGCAGAAAGTTATGATTGAGATAATCAGCGATCGCTCGATTGGAAAATGCTTCTCCTTCCATGACCGTACACCAGTGACAGCTAGAGTAACCAATGGAGAGAAAAATTGGCTTATTATCCCGTTTAGCCTCATCTAAGGCTGATTCACACCAATACCACCAGTTAATTGGATTATCAACGTGCTTTTGGAGATAAAGACTTTGGGTTGATTGCAAATGATTAGGCATATTGTGTCAGATGTAAATTGACTTGCGGTGGAATTTACTATTCTTAGACATTCATCGGATATTAACTGTAAGCTTGAAGTATTTTTACAAGCTAAATTCTTTACAGAGTTCAGTAATATTATCGATCCAGTCTAGATCTTTTTGGCGATCGCGTTTTAAAGGCAATACTTCGTAAAGTTCGGTAACTTGAGTCTTATAAGCCTTCAATAATATTTTCAAAGCTTGGACTATAGACTGCTTTTCCAAAGTAGCGTATGAAAGCTGCATAGTTTCAACCAACATTTGACTTCCACGTTGTTCAAAATGAGATGGTGAGCCAAAACCAGATGATAATCTACTTTGATGCAAGTAATCATCTAGTTGAATCAAAACCCACCGAAAACTATCTAATTGAGATTGAGCATAGAAAAGTTCACCACGCATAACTCTACGATATATCTCTTCTGCATAAGCTAGACCTTTGCTAATTAAACGATCTATTTTTTCTATACCCAACAAGGCTTGCTCTAAATTCAGAGAATCATTAATAACCTGTTGCACCAGCTTTTGCGGATCGTAAATAACTTGAGTGGGCAGTGCAAACCAAGGAGAAGGCTTTAATTCTTCTGGTTTGAAATAAAGCATATCTATTTTATTAAATGGCTTGAAATGGGAAACACAGACCCAAGATCTGTCAGTCCATTCATTGTAGATCCATTTTCCCCATTGTTTGGGGGCAGAAAAACGCTCTGAAATATATTGTTGATAAAATTTTGGTTCAATTACAATCCGAAAATCAATATCTGAAAATTCGTCTGCTGAGTCTTCTGCAACAGAACCTTGGATGTATAAAGCTTCTACTCCTTTTCGCTCCGCAAAATACTCGACAACTTTGTTAAATAATTGTTGACGCGCTATGTTTAATTCTTCTGAAGCAAATTTCATATTAAATACACCTGATACTTTAATAATAAGCAATAATCTGCAAGATACAAGAATCAGTCAGTTAAATTTAGCCACACCACAAGTCACCTTAAATGATTAGTTACCTCAAGGGTATAAAAGTAGAAATTACTAAAACAACTCAAAATCGCCTGTTTTTGATTTTGGATGTGAACAACATTGGTTATGAGATGCAGATCTCGACGCGCTTTGCTCAGAAACTAGATAGGTCAGCAGATGAACCGATTCAAGTATTTACCCATCTCCAGATTCAGGAAGACAAGCAAATTCTTTATGGTTTCCCTACCTCAGCGGAAAGAGATTTATTTCGACAGTTAACCGCCGTTAGTGGAATTGGAATGCAGCTTGGAATCGCTCTGATCGATACTATGGGCATTTCAGACCTAGTTGGAGCAATTGTTACAAGCAATATACCTGCTTTGACCAAAACTCCAGGAGTGGGCAAGAAAACCGCCGAAAGAATCGCCTTAGAATTGAAAAGCAAACTAGCCCAGTGGCGCAAGATATCAGGGATTGAAGTTGAGCAGCCAGCCGCCGTCTTTTCTCCCAAGCCTGAAATCAAAGAAGACTTGGAAATGACTTTGTTGGCTTTGGGCTATAGCAATGAGGAGATAGAACAGGTTATAGCTGCCCTCAGTCAAGATAATTTACTCCTCAAAAACCCGAATGTAGAAGAATGGATCAGAAGTGCGATCGC
>JBDKJC010000361.1:0-4763 GCA_039796815.1 Cyanobacteriota bacterium
CAGCTTGCTGAATGGCGATCGCCAACTGTACTGATAATTTGTCTAATAATTCTATTTCATCGCTTTTCCAGTGGCGAGGATTATTACACTGATGAGCAATCAATAAGCCCCAAAGCTTAGAAGATTTATCTGAGGGATCGGAGGTAAGTAGCAGAGGACAAACTATATGAGCTTTAACTTGAAACTTTTCTAAGAGCTTAATATGACATGGGGACAATCCATACTCATAAATATCATCAATTGCTAAAGTCTCTCCATTTGTATATCTATCTGCGCCTCGATCTTGAAAGCAAGTATCAACTATATTTTGTCCCCAAGATTTAGTCCAACCAAGTTTGACTGACTCAGCAACAATATCTCCACTCATATTGGAGGTAAAGCGGTAAATTACTACGCGATCGCAATTGATTAAAAACTGTACTTCTTTGACTGCCGTATTCAGTATTGTTGATAGATCTAATGATTTGCGAATCCGCAAGGCAGTTTCCGCAATTAACTGTTGTTGCTGAAAACTTTTACGTAATAGGGATTGTAAATTATTTTGCTGTAAAATATTTTTGACTGAACTGATAAAAGTTTGGGGGATCAACTGTCCCTTAATTAAATAATCTTTAGCACCACTTTTCATTGCCTCTACGGCAACTATTTCGTTTCCTTGCCCTGTCAGCATAATAATGGAGGGTATTGAGTTTGTCTGAGCTTTTAACTCTGCAATAAATTCCAAACCATTACAATCTGGCAGCAAATATTCCAGTAAAATTAAATCTACTTGAATATTTACCAATTGTGCTAAACCTGCTGCACCAGATTCGGCTTCAATAATTTGATAGTTAGCACTAGTTTCTTTGCCTAGATAGCGACGATAAGTCTGCCGATCTTCAGCAGATTTATCAATGATTAAAATAGTATATTTATTGACAGTCATAGGGTTAAGACTAGTTACTAATTACTAATTACTGATTACTAAGTGCTGAAAGATCTAAGTTGAATTTAATTGCAATTTGACTTAAAACTTCTTGTTCTTCTGGGGTAATATTGCCTTGGGAAATAGCAATTTCATAGCATCTTTTCCAAGTTAAAGACGCAAACTCAGGAATTAATTCTTTAAGTAATGCCGATAAGTCATGACGTTGTTCGAGATTAACGGCAATAGTTTCTACAGAAGAGGGCGATATTGTTTTTACTTGAGGTAAGATTTCTGCCCAAGTTCGATCTGGATAACTCACCTGTACCATATGTGCCAAGATGCGATCCATGATTTCAGACTGTTTTAAGGCTACTTGCCAATCTGTGTCAGTTTTTGTCTGCATTGAGACAAGTTCTGATTCTGAATGACTAACTTTTGCTTGATAAAAACGACAAGCTGTTTGCCCCAAAACATATAATATAGCTGCATTTGTCGAAGCGCCGATTACTGCTCCAATTCCAGGAACAATTTCCACTACGGTTAAACCTGTTTTCAAGACATCTGCGCCTAAAGATAAACCAAAAATTGCCAAAACTTCTCCTCGCCTGGCGGGTTCGTCTAAATCTAAGTTGTAAGCTGCTGCAATTTCATATACCATTTCGGTTTGTAGCTTGGTGGTGGCAATTAATTCTATACCTAAAAAGAGAGCGGCAATGGGAGGTATGATATTAGCCAATAGTCCTAAGCGTCCACCTGACCAAGTTTTTTGCATGATTAAACGTTGGGCAATTTGATCTGATGTTTCATGAGGATATTGCGATCGCATTTGCGCCACAACTTGCTCGATCTTGGCAGTATCTACTTTACCGAGAAAGGGTATTAACCATTCTAATCCTATGATCTTATCTGCTGCTTGTAGAATCGGGTTAGACGAAATCCAGTCTAAAGTCTCTCCTGTAGATACAGTAGTTCTCTCTAAGATTTTTTGAGTTTCGGTAGTTACAGCTTCAGTCAAATCATTTACGTTTGAAATTACTTCAGCAATGAAATTAGTTGGGGAATTCATCTTCAATGTTGGGTAACTGTTATGGGTTGTTTTACAATCAATTAGGATAAGGGTATAACATCAATTAAAAGGCTTACAGCTTATAGCTTATAGCTTGGAGCTTATAGCTTTTGATAAATGATATTAAAAATCCTGACTGCATGACCTACGATGGTTGATACAGCCAGGATATTTATTAAAAGCTAGGAATAATTAGTTTTAACCTAAAAGCCGAAGATTTTCTTTTTGATGTTTGACACTTTAATCATATGGCTTGGAATCTGCTTCTATTTAGTTAAGTTGTCAAAGAAACTAGCTGCTTTGTCTCTAACGCTGGTGGCATCGGTTTCATCAGGTGAAATCATTTTTTCTTGATCTGCTGCACCCTGTACTTCGTTCAATCCTTTTTGCGACTCTTTGGTTACTTCTTCAATTCCAGGAGGGGCAGAACGAGCAATATCATCGGTTTTGTCTTGAATATTGTTTAGTCTCGCTTCGCCGTCACTAGTTTTGCTGGTTACTGCTTGAGCGGGGTTGGCAACCGAAAGAAATAGTAATCCACATACAAATACAGTTAATACAGCACGAATAGAAGATTTTAACCAGTTGTTTAACTTATTGAATGACATAAACTGACCTCAAATATGATTCTTAATCATTCTCTATAATGACTGCGATCGCTCTGTAACAACATCCCACCAAAGATATAAAATCTTGGTTTAAATTAAGTGTCAAAAGATAATTATTATCGTAGTAATCCGTCTAAAGATATATTTAAAATCTATTCAGAAAATATAAATCCTACCGTAATTCTCAAATTTTCCTCCTAAAAACTTATTTTTATTCTAAAGGACTAGCTTCGCGTCGCACTTCGTTATCAAGCTTCAGTGAGAGGAAATATCATAACGATTTTTCATTAAATAAATTATTAACCAGTATAGGTACAAATATAAAACTATGGTAAATGATCGGTTATTTTAAAAAAAAATTGGTTTTACTTATTATTACCAACGTCCGTCATTACTGTTAGTAATATTTCAAGCTCGGCATCACAAAGCGTGGCGAATGACATGAATAACATAATTAAAGGTAATGTTTTCTCTTTGCTTTAAGAGAATTAAGTAAAGCGATCGCACTGTTGGAGTTTTGATTGACAGGCGATCGCTAATCTATGAATAAATTAGATTTACTTAAAAGTACGTAACATTATGTTTTAATTTAATTTTCAATTATGTGGTTAGGCGAATTGATGTTGGTCTGTGTGTAGTAGTTTAAAACCTATAGCTAATTACTCATAAATCAAAATCATCAAGCCGATCATGAAACCGACTTTTAAAAATACATTAGCGTGGGAGCAAGCTCAGGTATTAATGCAGCCAGCTATGCTCAGGGTTATAGATAATATTCGTAAAGAGGTTGAAAATTCTAATTGGAAAGGGACATATAAAGAAGTTACAGCACCGATCCCTGGTTATCACCTTTGTCTTACTTCCTCTAATTATCAAATAGAGATAGATATTTGGGAACTTTGTTACCAGGTTTGTTTTCAAGAATATGAGCCAATTCAACACATCTTTAGTCAAGAGAATGAGGCTGCTTATCCCGTAGAAATAGATACCCGTCTTCTAGATGATCTAGGGGAAGTGGACTGGCAGCTATTAGAATCTAAAGCACAGCAGTCTGTGAGAAAAGTCTTTAGTACTTTACCAGAGCAATGAACAGCCTCAACAGTTACAGAATCGTAGGGTGAGGATGAGTATCAATACTTCTCGGTTAAACTTTATTATTTATTGGTTGAGTAAGGTTGAGTAACAAGTATTAAGTAACTAACAATAGCTAAACCTTATTACCCATTACTCATTACTCATTACTCACCAATCTACATAACTGAGGAAAAGTCATTGCCCTTCAAACACGGTAGTCTAATTAACTCCCTTGCAAAGCTGCCTGAGTTTTCTTGCGGTCTAGCTTCAGCATCAAGACACCTAAAGGAGGTAGACAAAGATCTAACGAAAAAGGCATATTGTGGAAAGACCAGTCATCAGTCCATTTACCACCATAGTTACCCATATTGCTCCCGCCATACTTGCCAGCATCACTGTTAAATATTTCAGTATAAAAACCTTTTTCAGGAACACCAATGCGATAGTGACTGTGGGGTTGAGGCGTGAAATTACACACGGCAACTATAAACTCGTTGGGATCTTGACCTCGACGAATAAATGCCACGACGCTATGACGATTATCGCTACAGTCGATCCATTGGAAACCTTCTTCCTCAAAATCTTTGCTATATAATGCAGGCTCGCTCTTATAGATTTGATTTAGGTCACAAAAAAACTGCTTCAACGCCTTGTGCCTCTGATAGTTCAGCAGATCCCATTCTAAATCTGCCCAAACATTCCACTCGCTCCACTGGGCAAATTCCATGCTCATAAACATAGTCTTTTTGCCAGGATGGGTAAACATATAGCCAAATAGACAGCGTACGTTAGCAAATTTTTGCCATTCATCCCCAGGCATCTTACCAATGATATTGCTCTTCCCGTGGACAATTTCATCATGAGATAGCGCCAGCATGTAGTTTTCGCTGTGGTGATACCACATACTGAAAGTTAAGTTGTTCTGATGAAATTGGCGAAACCAAGGATCCATGTTGAAATAATCCAACATATCGTGCATCCAGCCCATATTCCACTTCATGTTGAAGCCTAAACCACCAGTATAGGTAGGCCAAGAAACCATGGGCCAGGAAGTTGATTCTTCAGCAATAGATAGTATTCCTGGATGGTAGCTAAACAACAAACTGTT
>JBDKJC010000362.1:0-4761 GCA_039796815.1 Cyanobacteriota bacterium
ACCTTGGGTTGCAGTACCTTTGTGCCAAAATCTCACACTCCCTTCCAGTGGTTTGGCGTTAATCCCGATGCCAAGAAGCGCTTAAAATATTTAGAAAAAAATCTGCGTCAACAAGGCATTGATTTTCGTCCTGAAAGCTATAACTGGTCAGTAATTCAGGCTCTAATTTCTCGTGGCGATCGCCGTTTGGGCAAATTACTTCAGCTAACCAGAGAATTTGGCGACTCAGCAGGTAGCTATAAACGAGCTTTTAAACAGCTCAAAGGACAAATACCACCCTTAGATTACTACGTTCACGATTGCTGGTCAGCAGCAGAAACTATCCTTCCATGGCAACATTTAACCGCTGCATTACCCCAGCAAACTTTGATTAAGCATCTGAATGAGGCAATGGCAGTTAAAGAGGCAGAATGAACAAATTATAGTTATATCATCAGGGACTTTTGGTTTGTTGAGAGCTTTCAGAAACTGATTTTGGCTCAACCAAGTACTTAATTTTGGCTGTTGAAAGATTGGCGATCGCATCTAATAATGCACCCGTGTTGCCTTCAGCCCCCCATTGGAAACCTAATTCTAAAGCCATTTGCTTAAGTTTTTCTGGAGTATCTGGATCGACTCTAGCTTGAAGTACAGTACGATTAAGTTTCGGTCTACCCACGATGATTGATTCCCAATTCAAATAATTTAGCCTGAAGATCTTGAACGGTTAGACCACAGTAATAAAATTCGCGATCGCTTAAGTCAACTAAGTAATAGCCCAGCTTTCCTTGATATCGTCTGAATAATTCAGCGAGAATTTGAGTCTTAGTCAATCCGTAGTATTTTTCCTTATTCAAAGAATCAAAAGGGAGATTGCTAAGATTAAAGACGCTCTTAGGTTTACTTTGAAACCATCCCGTCTGCGTTCTCTCGATAACTTGAATATAGCCAGGGGTAAAAATAGCACTCATTTGTTACGATGTTAGATATCTATGAACTATGAATATGCTATCTCTAGTTGCTGCTAGAGATAGCTAAGTTATCTAGTTATGGCTATTGTCTTCAGTCTGCTCATCTGAATTATCAAATTCAGCTTGAAGCTCATCAGAATAGGCAACTTTGCCTTCTCCTTCAAGTTCATCTGGCTCTAACTTTTCCCAGACATCAGCCCCTAGATGACGATAATAGATTTTGGGATCGTATTTACCATGTCCATTACCGTTTTCGTTACTCAATCGCATCACCTCCTTATCTGCAACTCCCTCTATTATACAATAGTTGCACAGTAAATGCAATGCATTTATCAGGGGTTATTAGCTTTTAAATTATTCTTCATCAAACCTTTTCAGTGACTGTGATTTTGGTTGCAGGGAGTTATTTTATAACGGGATAATCCAGGACATGTAGTATTTTTGGCACAATAATAATGAGAAAGATATTTATTGGTGCTGTATCAACTCAGAAAATTTCTAGGAATTCTTTTGTACCAAGCACCTAATGGGCCAGTTGTGGCAGATAGTTCCCCAACTTCTCCCCAAGCACCTGCATAATCTCGCCAACCCTGTTGAGCTAGAATTTCGATATTTTGCGATGTGTCCCAAGCATATCCACCTCTGCTGGCTCTATCAGTACCAAATTTACCATATGAACCTTCTTTGGGATACAAAGCATGGGTTCCTAAAGCAGCATATACCTGTACCTGTTTCCCATCCATCTCAAGCTGATCTAGCTTGTAATAAGTTCTTTTTCCGTGAGCAGCAAGAATAGCACCAACCAATTCACCATCTTTAGTTACTGCTGTGTAATCTTCCCAATCACCTTGATGGCTGAGGTCAATTCCTACCAAGGAAGGGTTATAGCCATAGAAAAACCAATATTGATGGAAAACATAACCGTTATCTGCATCTAGCTCAAATAAATAACAGGGAATGTTGCCAGTAGGGTTAAAATTACCTAGAGGCTTACCGTCGGGTTGCAGAAATACATTGCCGCTCTTGCCACGATTTTTATCTTTTGGTCGTCGATTTGTTTTGTCTGCATTAAGACCAAACTTCTTTAAGACTTCCAGAGGTATATCATAGTATTCTGGGGCTTTGATATCTGTTTCTACCCAGTCATTTAAGATTTTGTTGTATCCATAATCTTTTCCCAGTTCTCTCTCATAACGAAAACGAGAAATCGCAATGAAGTCTAGAGGATTCATGGGAAAGTATTTTTCTTGAGGATGGAGCAATACTTTAGGAGCAAACATTAATTAATCATCCTCAATCTATTTTTTATTAATTAATCTGGCAAGAATATCGCGATTCACAGCTAAATTATTTTCCTTAAAATAAGAGGTATGAGCGCAACCTAAATTGTAACCAAGTAATCCGCGATCGCATTCTGTTGGTTCTAATTCTAAAAATTCTTCAGTAATGGCAAATTTGCCTTGGAGCATCCCCCCAACGAGATCGCCTTTGGCATCAAGGTTATACCAATTATTAACCAAAACAGGGCGATCGCCAGATTCAGCACCTTCTAACAGCCATTGCCATTCATTTTGAATTTTGCTTTTAGTAACTTCTTCGTTTTTTAATTGGTGAATGTCAGAGGGGACAAAATGAAACTTATCTATTAGCAACCGATGTATTTCTTCAATATCGTTAATACAGCCGCGTAAATCGGTTTGGGATTGATAATTATTAATGCCACATAATAAAGCTTTATTGGTCATAATCTTTAATCTAAATCAATTGTAAATAGAGTTGACTTTTAAAAAAATTAGTTCTAATTAATGAAATAAACTAGAAATAAATATAAAAAGTTTTATGAAATTGTTCATTCTTAATTACTATAGAAAGAGGTAATAGTCCAACTATGAGTGTACAATTTAATTTTTAGTTAATCTTTAGATTGATATTTTTGTTAGACTACGTAATTAATTATGCAAACAACCGCCGAATATTTCTGTGCTTTTTGTGGTGAATCTAACAGTACCTTCGTCGATCTTAGTGCTGGTATGCAACAGTCTTATACTGAAGATTGTCAGATTTGCTGTCGTCCTAATGTTTTATATATCTATTGTGATGAGGATACCCTAGAAGTCGAGATTCAAAGCGACTATCAAGAATAAAAATTAGCATAAAAATTTAATTAATTCTTTAATTGAGCTTAATTTAAATGATAAAAACGCTGACAAGAATTTTGGGTGGATTTGGAACAGTTAATGGTGCGACTTATCCTTTTCGCGCTCTAATTACTTTTATCCAAAATCCTAGATTAATTAAATATATTGCTGTACCTATTCTGGTTAATATTGTCGTAGCGATCGCCCTTTATAGTGGCTTACTTTACTTTGGTTGGCAAATTGTCGATAGCATTCAGGCAGATGTAACTATATGGTTAAATCAATTAATTACTAGTTTACCTCAATGGTTGGGTTTTCTTAGTTATGGTGCTTCAGCTTTAATTGCAATTTTACGTTTGGTTTTAGTAATTTTTCTTTTAATTGCTACAGGCTTTCTCTTAACACAATTTGGAGTATTGTTAGGCGCACCCTGGTATGGTCAGCTATCAGAACAATTAGAAAAATATCGCACAGGAAAAGTAGAACTAATTGAATTAAATATAGTTAAGGATTTAGGTAGAGCAGTTTTATATGAGTTAAAAAAGCTAGTCTTAATTGCGTCGATTGGGATTCCTTTATTATTAATTAATTTTTTTCCAGGAATAGGAACAGTCATTTCAACTATTGGCTCAATAATTCTAACTACTACAATTGTTTGTTTGGATTTTCTTGATTCTTACCAAGAAAGAAGACGCTTAAAATTTCGTCAAAAACTTAAAACAGTATTTAAAACTCTGCCCGCTAGTGGTAGTTTTGGCTTGGTATGTTTAGGCTTAATTAGTATTCCTTTTATTAACTTGGTAACAATTCCCTTGTGTGTCGCTTCAGGAACATTATTTATTTGCGATCGCGAATACTAATTACTAACTGACGTTACACAAAATGAGGAAAAATAGATAGTCTCAACAAAATAAATCAATCAGTACGTAACATCAGTCACTAAAAAAATACCCCGCCTAAGAAGACAGAGTATTAATTTTTCTATAGCTAAAGTAAAGTCACTTAATAGTATTACTGTAGTAAAACTTGTGAAACTATTTTGCTGGGCTTTCGCCTTCAATATAGATAAACAACAGAGCCATGGAAACTGCTGCGCCGACAAGACCTACTAAAGGAACCATTGCTACGGGCAACCAAGAAGCTGCATAATCGCCAATCATATTTATTCTCCCCTATTTGTTAAATCGAACGTTAACAACATGGATATTACTGTGAAGCCTAACCCGATTAGGTTTAGTTATAAAGATTCTTAACAAAAAGCGAACTTAAACCAAGTTAGAGTGATGCTATTTAAAGGATTCATTGATTCAATGAATTCAATAGATCTAAGGAGAAATCAAACTTTATGAACGAATATAACGCGATTCAGCCCCCAGGAGATCCTCAAATTGGTAATCTAGCGACACCGCTAAATTCTTCTGATTTTAGCTTATCGTTAATCCGTAACCTTCCTGCCTACCGTGAGGGTTTGGCACCTCTACGTCGTGGACTAGAAGTAGGTATGGCTCACGGCTATTTATTATACGGACCTTTCCTTGTTTTAGGGCCTTTAAGAAAAACTGAACATGCAGATATAGCAGCGCTGCTATCATCTTTTGGTCTAATAGTTATTTTAACTCTCTGTCTATCCCTATATTCTAGTGCTATGGGTGGTAAGCCAACAGAAACCATCA
>JBDKJC010000363.1:0-4761 GCA_039796815.1 Cyanobacteriota bacterium
CCACTGTCATTGCTCAAGCACTGATTAAAGAAGGTTTAAAAAACGTGGCAGCAGGAGCAAATCCTGTAGCCTTAAAAAAAGGTTTAGATAAAGCTACTACCTTTTTGGTCAAGGAAATTGCTACTGTTGCCAAACCTATTGCTGGAGATGCGATCGCCCAAGTAGCTACTGTATCTTCAGGGAATGATGAAGAAGTAGGCAGTATGATTGCTCAGGCGATGGATAAAGTGACTAAAGATGGTGTAATTACCGTTGAAGAATCTAAGTCTTTGGCTACTGAGTTAGATGTAGTAGAAGGGATGCAGATCGATCGCGGATACATCTCACCTTATTTTGTCACCGATCAAGAACGACAGATAGTTGAATTTGAAGGCGCAGTAATTCTGATTACCGATAAAAAAATTAGTGCGATCGCCGATCTTGTTCCTGTACTAGAAAAAGTGGCTCGTGATGGTAAGCCTCTACTAATTATCGCTGAAGATCTTGAGGGTGAAGCTCTAGCTACTTTAGTGGTAAATAAAGCCAGAGGTGTTTTAAACGTCGCAGCAATTAAAGCTCCTGGTTTTGGCGATCGCCGTAAGCAAATGCTCCAGGATATTGCAGTCTTAACGGGTGGTCAGGTAATTTCTGAGGAAGTTGGTTTGAGTCTGGATAATGTCGATCCTGACATGCTGGGTACTGCTGAGAAAATTACGATCGACAAAGAAAATACCACGATCGTCTCTGGTTCTGGGAATAGTGCCGATATCAATAAAAGAGTTGAACAGCTCCGTAAACAGGTAGCAGAAACCGACTCTGACTACGATCGGGAAAAACTACAGGAACGGATTGCTAAGTTAGCAGGTGGTGTTGCTGTCATCAAAGTAGGTGCAGCTACTGAAACCGAACTCAAGGATCGTAAGTTACGCATTGAAGACGCGCTCAATGCTACCAAAGCAGCAGTAGAAGAGGGTATTGTTCCTGGTGGTGGTACAACTTTGATTCACTTAGCGAGAAAACTAGCTGAATTCAAAAGCACCTTAACAGACGCGGAAGAGCAAGTATCTGCCGATATCTTTGCCAAAGCGCTGGAAGCTCCATTGTGTCAACTAGCCAACAATGCAGGAGTCGAAGGCTCTGTCGTAGTTGAAAAAGTCAAAGAAACTGATTTTAATATTGGTTACAACGCTTTAACTGGCGAATTTGGTGACATGATTGCAGCGGGAATTATCGATCCTGCTAAGGTAGTTCGTTCCGCAGTGCAAAATGCGTCTTCGATTGCTGGAATGGTATTAACTACCGAAGCCTTAGTGGTTGAAAAACCTGAACCCGAAGCTGCTGCGCCTGGCGGTATGCCTGGCGGTATGGGCGGTATGGGCGGTATGGGTGGTATGGGTGGCATGGGCGGTATGCCTGGAATGGGTATGATGTAATGCCTGCTGCTCTATTTAATTAGATGAATTACAAATTTGATATTTTGAGTTTGAGGTAGATCTTTAGATTAGACTACCTCTTTTTTTGTCGAGAAAAGCTTCTACCTTCACTTAGAGGTTGTCTGAAAAGTATAAATCATTACTTTAAAGACCCCTAAATCCCCCAAGATTGGGGGACTTTCAATTATTCTCCCCCCAAAATTGGGGGGGGGCTGATCCAAACAGTTGAATGTAAACAACAACTTTTCAGATGTCCTCTTATAGTCATTCCAATTAATTTCCTGATTAATTCAACCTAACTTGAGATTCAGTCTGACTTAAATGAGAAGTATCAGCGTAAAACTCTAAGTTCCAATTGTCACCATCTCGTACCACTTTGGTTAAAGAACACAAAGCAACTTTAGCCTCGGGAATATTTGCTACTAAGCCTTGAGTTACACCAAAAACAGATGCACCATGCCCCACGATTAAAAGATCTTCATTGTATTGAGATAATAGCTGTTTAACAGTTGCTGCCGTACGTCGATTAACATCAGCTTTAGTTTCAGGATAAATCGGATAAATCTGAGATTGATAACTCCAATCAATCGCCGAATATTCTGTAGCCAACAATTCTTGAGGGTGAATTTCAGGTGATTCTGTCATCCATTCGCTGTTGTGCCATTCACCTAATCCTGCTTCTAGCTTAATCGGTAGATTGATAATTTGAGCTACCTCGTTAGCACTTTGAATGGTACGCAAAAAAGGAGAGGCAAAAAGATGCTTAATGTTCTCTGATTTAAGTCTTTGCCCTAATTCTGCTGCCTGGATAAAACCATTGTCTGAGAGGGGAGGATCGTAACGCCTGATAGCAGTATTGAACCATTCAGGATTAACAAAGTCAAGGCGATCGCCATGTCGGGCAATCCAAACTGTTTGAGGCATTTTTGAGGAATGAAAATGAAGAATATTCTGAAAAGATATGCCCTAGCAATGGGAAAAATTTAAAGCGATCGCTTTTTGAACTCAGGTTACCTACATCCCAATGATTCACGAGTATCTACCCCAGTTTGCGGATTTACTCCCGTCGCGTTTTCGCAAAGTTGTTTTACTTGCCACTTTTCTAAGACTGCAAAGCTAAAATCTGCTCCGTTGATAGTTGCGTCTTGAAAGGTAGAAAAAGACAAAATTGATTCTTGAAAATTGGCATTAGTCAAGTCTGCACCATCAAAGTTGGTCAAATAGCCAAAACCATAGCTAAAATCAGCTCCAGAGAGATTAGCTTTAGCTAAATTAGAAGCATTAAAAACCGCTCCTCTAATATCTGCGTTACTGAAGTTTGCTCCTTCTAAATCGACTCTGGCAAAATCTACGCTCTGCAAAACTTTCCCTGAAAAGTCTTTGTTTTTTAAGTCAGATTCGCTATAGGTTGAAGGAGTTACCGAAGAAGAACTCCCAGCTAAAGCGGGAACAGGCAAAATTAAGAGAATTAACAGCAACAAAAGTGCGCTTAGTCGGAGAAAATATTTCATGGATTAAATTTATTTTTCAGCAAACTGAGCTAAAAAGAATATTGTTTCTAATTGTAAATCCTCTTCTGTACCTAGCGCGAGAAATTCGTTTAAATTCGCAAAAATAATCATGAATAACCCCAATCCTCTAGATTTCACTAGTTTGCTACAACAGCTATTAGAACAGCAATCCCTTTCCCAATCTCAAGCTGCGCAACTAATGGCAGGGTGGTTAAACGAGCAAATTCCTGAAGTGTTATCGGGGGCAATCTTAACAGCTATTCAAGCCAAGGGAGTCTCTGCTACGGAATTAGCAGGGATGGCACAGGTCTTAAAAAATCAATCTTTGCAACAGCGATCGATTCAATATACTTACCCTGTAATCGATACCTGTGGCACAGGAGGAGACGGCTCATCTACCTTTAATATTTCTACAGCTGTGGCGTTTGTGGCAGCAGCAGCGGGTATTAAAGTGGCAAAGCACGGTAATCGTTCTGCCTCCAGTAAAGTGGGTTCAGCAGATGTTTTGGAATATTTAGGAGTCGATTTAACTGCCACCCCAGAGAAAGTCACCGCAGCAGTGGAAAATGTCGGGGTTACCTTTTTGTTTGCTCGTGGCTGGCATCCTGCAATGAAAAGTGTTGCACCTTTACGCAGCACTCTCAAAATTAGGACTGTATTTAATCTGCTAGGACCATTAGTTAATCCTCTTTGCCCTACAGGTCAAGTAATTGGAGTATACGATCGCAAATTTATTGATAGCATGGCAGAAGCTTTAAATCTGTTAGGTATTAAAAAGGCGATCGCCTTGCATGGTAGAGAAAAGCTTGATGAAGCAGGATTAGGGGATCTTACCGACTTGACGATCGTTAACCAGGGTAAAATTAAACCTGATACGATTAATCCGCAAACATTAGGCTTAAAATCTGCACCCTTAAGTGAATTACAAGGTGGAAACGTTGACGAGAATGCGACGATCCTACGCAATGTACTGCAAGGAAAAGGTACAATGGCACAGCAGGATGCAGTAGCTCTTAACGCTTCTCTTGCCCTACAGGTTGGGGAACTTGTTCCTTTTGGTGATTACCTTCAAGGAGTTACCATTGCCCAGGAAATTATTAGTAGTGGAGCTGCTTGGTTAAAATTAGAAGAGTTGGTCAATTTCTTAAAAAATTGAAGTGTTTACCCCTGAGTAATTTCGCGCTCGTAATGTTCTAGCTCTAAGCTTTGCGCTCCATAAACTCCACTAATCTGCTGTTGACAACAGGCGATCGCAAATTGATTGAATTCTCCTGGCTCGATGCCAAACATGGATTTAAAGTTATCTGGCTGCACTCGACAAAAACGCGGACGCTGCTCGTATATTTGGCATTGGCGATCGTCATGGTCATAATTAATACACCAGCCATCTTCCCCCACCATACTGAGATATGTTTTTAGTTCCTCTGGTGAAAGATACTCCTCTAAATCTGGTCGTTCTTCAGGGGTAAGATTACAGCAAGCACCACAACCCGAAACACATCGCCATTTACCAATTTGGTCATCTTTAGTAGTTAATTTTGCTTTTTTCACGACATTTATACTTTTGAGCGCCTACTAATATAATCAATAATTATTTTAATTAGATTCTAATTAGATCTTAATTTCTATATTGATCATCACAGTAAAACGTCCAGCCAACTCCTAGAAAACCAGCTGTCAAAGCGGCGATCGCGCCAATTATCCACCAACCCATTGCTCCAAAACTAGGGATCAGTTGATCGCCCAATGCCGTGATTCCTCTCGAGGCTATATAGGCGGTAATCGCACTTAAGATAATGACACCAAACAACTCCAATAAAATAGATGTAATATTTTTC
>JBDKJC010000364.1:0-4749 GCA_039796815.1 Cyanobacteriota bacterium
GATAAATTGCTTAAATTCCTCTTCCTCCTACCAAAAATCAATACTTTAGCGGTAGTTCCGTTTCGTACCAGTTCCGTTTCCCCAGCCCCTATAGAAGCAGAAAAAAAAATAAACTCCCAACCTAATTAACGAAATTTTACTGTTCTCAGTTTGTCTTGCTGAAGCTTATAACAGTGAACAGTGAGCAGTAAATAGTAAACAGTTAATTGCTCAAGAAAAACTGCTGACTGATGACTGATGACTGAAAAAAATGCCCATTAAAAGACACAGAAGAAAGCTAGCCAACGGCGAGGAGAAGATTTATACCTATGTGGTGTCGAGTGATGGTTCACGCCGACAATCTTTGTCTGCTCATGAAAGTTCAAATTTCCTACAAATTTACAGAGGCTCTGAATTTCGTCGCATTGTGGCAGCACTCCAGGCAAACTCCAGTTTATTAGTAGTGGGTGAAGCTGGTTGTGGCAAAACCTTTTTATCTCAGGCTATTACCGCCGAGTTAACCACGATGAACTTTACTGTTGCCGTCACCAAACCAGGAACAGTTAAGCAAATCCTGAGTGAAATAGCAGCACAGTTAGGAGTGGATACAGAAAACCTGGACGGTAAGGTACTCTCGACAATGGGACTGATGAAAGAGATTGCTGACTGGCTGCTCGTTAATATCGCTTTCCTCATCTGCGACAATGCTCATCGTTTTCCTGTTTCTTTGCGCTGTTGGTTAGACCAACTCCACACCCAAGGACAACCAATCTTACTACTAGCTAACTATCCTCCTGCACGGGATATTTTCTTAAAACTGCCCAGAATTGAGCTTGAACCAATGAAAGATTCGGCTACTAGGGCAATCATGTTAGAAGCTGCTGCGGAATTAGACCTTGAACTTACTCCTGCTCAATTAGCATCTTTACAACAGAGAGTTGGGGGCAATCCCATGTTAGCCAAGCGAGTAGTCAGAGAAGAATATTTAGGTTTAGATGGTCAGGCATTAGACCATACTCAGTGGTTAGATATCACTCCTTATATCATTGCTGCTTTGATGTGTTTGGTACTGGTGCGCTTTATCGGACTTGGATTTAACAACAAGTCACTGTATCTATTAGGTGGCATCATCACCGTATCTGTAGCGGTAATTCGCCTGATTTTATATAGCTTGCCTCGCAGTAAAGGAAGACTGGGACAATGATGTATAAGACTCACATGGCTCTAGCTGTAGCTGCTACTTCTTTGATTTTAGGTACGGCTGACCCAATTGTCTTGAGTCTGGGGGCAGTTTGTTCTCAATTACCTGATGTGGACACCACTAAAAGTTATTCGGGAAGAATGTTATTTCCCCTCAGCAGCTATTTAGAAAAACGTTTTACCCATCGTTCCATTACCCATAGTTTTCTGGCACTAGCTATCTTTGCCGTCCTTGTTTTTCCCGTAACCTTTTTTGGCTATCAATATTATCTGGGTATGGTTTCTGGTTACTTCTGGGGCTTTTTTGGCGATGTGTTCACTAAGTCAGGAGTAGCATTATTTTATCCTTCTAAAGTCAGGGCGATTTGTCCTGCCAATCCCAGATTGAGATTAGCTACTGGCAGCAGTGCGGAATGGTTTGTGTTGTTTATCTTGGTAATATTCGCCATTTTCAGTATTCAGATCAACTCAGCAGGAGGCATAGTCAGGAATTTTAACCAAGCATTAGGCTTACCGTCAGGGGCAATTGAAACCGTTAATCAAGACGCATCCCATTATTTACTCAAAGCACAGATCAAAGGACGTAATGCTATTACTCAAGAACCGATAGAGAAGGCTTACGAAATCATTCAACCCCTCAATCAGAATGATTTATTAGTTAAAGACGAACTGGGAACTACTTACAGAGTTGGCAATTCTCAAGAGTGTCAGATTATTGCTAACCAGATGAAGATTGAACGGGTCGCAGCGATAACTACTACTGTTACTAATTTGTTCTTCGATGATGAAGAGTTGTATGAGAAGATTGCAGCTTTACCTCAAGAGGGAACTTATCTAAGTGGTACTCTGACTATTTTTGATACCGATGGTCTGATCATTCCCAGCCACATTGACCGCTATGACACGATTACTTTGCAGCCAGGAAGTGATATTGCTTATGTGCGGTTGATTGCTAGCTCTCCGATAGATGTGTTGAGGTTGTTGGGGGATTATTATGCGAGTGGGAATTTGGTGGTGAGGATTTTGCAAACCAATGCTCAATAGCTGAAAAATGAACCCTTTTTCCTTTTAGCTTTATGTAAAGCCAAATTAGGCGTAGTATAAAAATTAAGATACAATTAGATGACCGCCACCCCTAATTAAAGAGATGACGGTAAATCTAAATAGAAGACACGACATAGATGTGCTTCCCTTAAGCCTGGTAACTTAAAGGTAGCACATCACAGGGTCGTTCGTCTCAAATTTGTTCAATAAAATTTGCAGACTCATGAAAAACTATTACAGTGCGCCCAAAGGATTTCTAATAGACCCCTTCAACTGCCTCTATCAAGAGAGTGATTACGAGATTAGTCAAGATGATGCTATTCAATAGCCATCATCTCCTTTGATAAACTCTGTTTCTGTTTTTGATTCTTTATGTTCAAGAGTGAGTTTTAATGAGTCAGGCATTTTTATTTCAGTCACCTGAGTCGCTGTATTAAGACTGGAAGCCGAAATTGACTTCAAAACTTCAAGAGATGTTTTAGGAGAGTTAGCTATACTCACACAGAGATAATCTGAATATTCAGCAGATTCATCACTGAAAGAACACCATCCTTGTTTCAAATAATAAGCTTTTTTACCGTTGGGAAGTGTCGTTTGTTCTGATTTGCGTGCTTCGCTACGAAGTCCTTTGTCATCATATCTAGCAGCCCAATTGTTTATTACAATTAACTGGCTAGAATTGAACAAAGAATCTGTTGAGCCGACTACAGCAGGTAACTCTACGGCATTTTCTAAACCAACTGAATTGAAGCTTACGTCGGTTTCGGATAATTCTTTAAGATTAGATAAATTGGGAATGTTTACTCCTTCTTTCGCTACTACATAGCCAACTAGTCCTGGATGTAATCTTGTGATTGCTATTTTTCCATTAGCAAATTGATTTGGGAATTGATCGGGAATCATTCCTTCCAAACTAGGAGGTTTTTTCTGTTCGACAAAAGTTTTTAATTCTTGCCATGTCATCGTATTTGATTTAGAAGGTAAAGAAGCAGTAAAAGATATACCCTTACTTTGAGCTAAATCGTCAGCAATAAAAGCTTTTCCTTCAATCGTGGAATTAGAAGGAATTTCTTTGGTTGAATCTGGATATGTCTTTCCGTTAAATCGAATTATATGATAGTTAGCCGTTATACCACCACCAGAACGATAGACAACTAAATCTCGCCAACCAGCAGTTTTTTGTTCTGTAACTATAATTGGCTGATTTGTTACAGGTAGCATTGCAATTGGACGATAATTATCTCCTTCTGTCTGAAAAATATATGTTTGACAGCCACCTGAACCGCAAAATCCCATTCCAAAGGGATAAACAATAACTTCAGACTGTCCATCGTCGTTTAAATCAACCTTGTTGTAATAATAACGAGGCGGATCACCTATATTAGAAGACTGATAATCAGATGCTTTTTTTATCGCGCTACTTAGTTGATCATCAGGAACAGTTTCTGAAAGAATATATTGCACCTTAAAATTAATTCCTCTCAAAGAAGGAAGTTGCACAATCGACTGTGACAAGTTTGATTTTGTTTTTTTAATATCTACATCGGTAGGATACTTCTGTTGAGCCAAAGCCGACGAATTGCTTAATCCTAATAAGATCGCACAAGCACCAAGACTAAATAGCAGTTTATTTTTAACGTAGTTATTTTTCATATTTTTAAACTTAGCCACTGCAAGCTTCTCCCCATTTATAGTTGTGAGTATAGATGTCTTCAATATATGAAGGACATTCAAATAGTTGTACTTTTTGATTTGGCATTAAACCAAATGTTTCTGCCTCATCTGTACCGTTTACTCCAAAAGTCACCATACTGATAGAATTACAATTATTAATTACTTTTTCTGCAATAGAATTCATAAAGACTGGTGAAGTAAGAACCGATCCAACTGATGCTCCTTGCATAGTAAAACCCAATGCATCAGGACGATTTTGAGGATGGTCAGATGAGCTTACATCACTGATAGAAGAGCTTGTAATTTTTAGCTGACGACCATTTTCTAGTTTATTTTTAGCTCCTGTGATTGCACTAAGACATTGTTGCTTTATATTAGAGGGACTTTTACTATAATTTTGCAGAGAAGTGGTTTGCGCTATTAAAATAGGTGTTTTAGTGGACGGAGCAGGTTCAGCTTTTGCTACTTGTGTTTGTGTAGAAGCAATATTTACCAAAAACATTGCCCAAATACTAAAACATAAAAGAAATTTGTATTTTATATAATTACTTTTCATAGGTCGCCTTGTTTCTGTTTCTACATCTAGAATTCCCCAAAAAATGATTTGAATTTACAACAACTTCAGTGAATATCATTTTTAAGGGTCAGATCACGGCTAAAACCCCAATTAATAACCGATAACTGGTATTAGAACCTTATAACTAATACCAGCCGATGTTTGCCCGTAAAGAAAAACCCTTACCAGTAGCCGTCCTCAAACCCCTAGCCACCAACAACACCCAGCTTCCAGAAGGTGAAGGTATTCATTTGGGAGAGGGTTATTACTGGAATCCTGAAACCTTACCCAACGGG
>JBDKJC010000365.1:0-4738 GCA_039796815.1 Cyanobacteriota bacterium
TCAATTACCGTGGCTGATAATAAATCCATTGCTGTAGGCGTTAAGCCAGAATTACGGATGGTTTGCGTGGCTTGAGCAATCTGTTCGGCTTTTCCCGTTAAAAGTATTGTTTGAGAGGTAGTTATCCAGGGATAGAGACGAAAGGTAAGTTGAGTTATGACCCCCAAAGTGCCATAAGCGCCAGTAAACAACTTCATTAAGTCATAACCCGCTACATTTTTGACTACTCTACCGCCAGCTTTAGCGATCTCTCCATCCGCACGCACAAAAGATAAGCCCAGTAATAAATCTCGTACGCCACCGTAACGCTGTCGCCAACTTCCTGCATCAGCAGTCGCGACAAGGCCCCCTAGAGTGGCATCGGGATCATGGGAATCTAAGGGTAAAAATTGATGGTGCGATCGCAGTTTTGCCTGTAAATCAGCTAACTTCATCCCTGCTTCTGCCGTCACCGTCAAATCTCCCACTGCATGTTCAATCAGGCGATCGCATTTTTGAGTACTTAGTACTAGTTGAATATCTTGAGTAATCTTGCCCCAGTTGATTTTACTGGCGTTACCACAGATTAAAATGCGCCATTGCTGCTGCGATGCTTGCCTAACTATTGCCGCTAATGCTTCGATAGTTCTGGGAAATAATAGATAAATCGGCTTGTTACTGTTTACTACTTGATAAATTTTGTGCCAATAAACATCAGCATTATCTAGTTCAATAAATTCAGTATCAGTAATTAATTTTAGTACGGTGGCGATCGCAGTGGTCATATTTTCGCTTGGTATTTCTGTGATCTCGATCCAGATAGCGATCGCTTTAAACCAAATATTTTGGTCAGGCGATCGCTTTTAGTAACTATCTTTTATAATCGATACTGATGATTTATGAGACAATTATTGCTACTAAGCCATATCTGCCCCAAAATTCTGAGTCCAGTAAGCATTGCCATCAGAGCCTACACTATATCCTACCCCTAAATCTTCAAAGTCAGGATTGAGAATATTTTCGCGATGACCCTCACTTTCCATCCAACCAGCCACCACAGTTTCTGCATCTGGGTAACCATAAGCGACATTTTCGCCTACTGTTGAATATTGATAACCAGTATCTTGAACACGACTACCTATGTCACTACCATTTGAGCCTGTATGAGACATAGTGTTCATACTAGCTTGATCTTGACTATGGAGATCGGCAGCTTGATCTAATTGTTGATCGATTTGCAGAGGATCTGCTCCAACTTTAGCGCGTTCTTCATTTACTAAATTGATAATCTCTTGATCGAAAGAATCTGTATCACTCATTTGTTAATTAAAAGCCTCATAATTTGGATTTGAATCAGTTAGGTTGTGAGCCTCGCCAGTTATGTCCGAAGTATTCTGGGAAGTAGTTTTTTGCTCAATTGGTATTCGATCAAAAATATCTAAATTTGGATTTAAACTGTAACTTATCAAACTAAATTATTGAATTCTTCACTCGAACCCTATCAATATTTGTTGCAGTTAGTCAAATAGATTCTCTAAAGAAAATGTTAAATCGTCTTCAATCGTCAAGTGACATTTGGTCTACTCATTATTTTAAATTCTTATAAATTACAAAGCGATCGTGATTCTTTTTATTCATTTTTTCTTATGTAATTAAAACTTAATCCGTAAAAACACGAGTATGTTTAATTGCATTGACATTTTAGATAATCGAGATTTAGTTAATAAGTAACCAAAAAAATTTGTATATCAAATAATCGAGTAGCTAAAAAATGTCACAGACTAACATTACCGTAAAAATTGAAAATATTGCTCCAGAAAAGAGTACATTTATTATTAACTCTACTGGGGTTGGGTTTGATAATGGAGAATTTGCTACCTATGAACTTGGTAGTTCAGTGTCGCCAGAATTAGCAAGTTTAGTTGAAAATGGTGAAACGGATAAGGTATCAGCTAAATTTATAGCTAGTAGCAAGTTTCAGTCAGAAAATGGAATTTTAAGTTCTTCCGATTTTACCAACGCTGATTTCACTACTGATAATTACAATTTGGCAAATATTACCGTTAGTGCAGAAGAAATATTCGCCGTGGATGCTGATAAGAGTGAAGTTTATCGTTTTGTGGAAAGCGAAACTCAAGGAGAATACTATACTAATTCGGAAAGAGAGAAAGACTCTTTAATTAAGAACGAACCTAATTATGAGTTAAAAGAAAGTTCTTTTCTGAGTGCGCCTGAACCAGAATCTCTAGAGGATCTTGATGGCGTTACTCCAGTGTATCGTTTTATCAGTACCGATACGGGAGCGTATTTATACGCCTCATCAGTAGACGAACTTGCTGGTATGGACAAAAACTTTGACTACTCATTTGGGGGAATTGCTTTTTATGGTTATGAGATCCAGCAAGAAGGAACAGTTCCTGTCTATGGTTTTTATAATTCTAAGTTAGATGCTAATTTCTATACTGCCTCAATCGAAGAGAGAGATTCTTATCTGGAATCATCTGATTTCCAAGCAGTAGGAGAAAATGGTATTGTCTTCTATGCAGAACCAGTTCCCGAAATATAAGAGAGAAATAGTTCAAGCGATCGCTCTATTTAATGTCTTGTAGAAAAAAGCGATCGCTTTTCAATTTAAGTCTTTAACTAATGGCGATCGCACTGACAACCAAACACAGAAGAAATTTTAAACCAAAGGTTAAACTAAATTGGATACTTTATTAAATTTTTTACTCACTAATATTTTTACTTAAAATAGTTTTAGCAATAGATTCTCTATTTTGTCTCGTCATTCTAATTAAAAACCGTAATGCTTCATTCACCGAATTATCATCAGGAAATATTTCTGCCACATCAGGATCTAGCTGAATAGTTTTAGCTAGATTGATTTTGCGTTTGCTGCCAACTTTTCTAACTCGTAAATCTTTTAAATTGTACTCAGGGCGTAGTTCGTCTTCCATTGATAAATTATCCCTCTTCATATATTTTTCTTTCTGCCGCACTTACCAAAAAACATAACGCTTTGAGCAGCACAATTTTCAGTTACTAGTCAGACCATAAACGTCGACGCTCCTTGCCTTTAAGACGTTGATGAGTATCTCTTAACAAGGTGGGAATAGCCAACTGTTCGGGACAACGGGGTAGGCAGTCGCCACAGTCAGTACAACGATTACCTTTCATGCCAGGAAACCAATGTCCTGCATTTTCCAACATACCATAGCGATACTGCCCATAATCTTCCATCTCGTAAGCAACAGTCAAATTACGTAACCTCAGAATTTCGGGGATGTTAATCTGTTCGGGACAAGGAAGACAGCGATCGCATTGACGACAAAGATCTGAACCTAAACTAGTTGTTAACTGTTGTTCTAGCTGGGTAAATATTTCTTTTTCCTCAATAGTTAAGGGATGATCCGCATCAGCAACTTGTAGGGGAGTAATTAATTCAGCGGGATTAGCCGCGCCGAGACTGAGGGTGGTAATACGGCGATCGCTCAACAGAAAACGATAGTTTAACTCCAAAGGAGTGACAGGAGCGCATAATTCCACTAGCTTTTCAGATGGAGTATATAGTTTTCCTCCCTTATCTCCAGGAGAAATAATAAATATGCCCATGTCTTTCTCGGCGGCTAGGGCGATCGCTTCATAGTTGCGCTGGAAAAAGTAGTAATAGTGAAGGTTAATAAATTCAAAAATGTCGGTTTTGATGGCTGCCAAAATCAATTCTAAGCTGCCGTGAGTTGAAAAGCCCAAATGTCTAACCTTTCCTTGAGCCATTGCGGTTTCAATTGCTGCCAAACAACCATTGGGTTTGGCGATCCACTCCAGATGCTCCCAAGTATTGATACCGTGTATTGCGAGACAATCAACATAATCTGTTTGTAGTCGAGCTAAAGATTCATCCAACCACCGGCTTATTTGTAGCCTTTCTGGGGTAGGAGTTAGCTTGGTCGTGAGGTAAATTGCCTGACGCGGAATCGCTAAGTCTTGTAATGTCTGTCCCAAAAAAGTTTCACTTTGTCCATAGCCTCTGGCGGTTTCCAGATGATTAATCCCCAAGGCGATCGCCGACTCGATAGTTTGACAGTAAGTCTGATGGTCATCCAGACAACGCATTGTCCCCAGCGAAAAAACTGATAAATTAAGCTTTGTTTTACCAAACCGCCTTTGACGCATCTAACTTATCATTAAATTAATTCTAATAAAATTGTTATTTTGATCGATCTTGCTTATCGCTGCTCTTTATAGCCACCCTTTTTGATCAGTTGATCTGGACTTAGTTCAGAAATAAATTTTTTAAATGCCTCTCTTTCAGCGTTATCCGCATCGTGATCTACAGGAATTGAAGCATCAGCAATTACTTCTTCCAATACCCAAATTGGGCTATCAGTACGGATGGCTACTGCCACCGCATCGCTGGGACGACAATCAATTTCTTTCTTAACGCCATTAATATCAACACATAATACTGCGTAAAAAATATCATCGTTCAAAGAGTGGATCAGAACTCGCTCTAGGTCAATATTGCAGTCATAAAGAAGATTGGCAATTAAATCGTGAGTCAAAGGACGAGGGGGACGCTCTCCTTCCAAAGCCTTAATAATTGTTTCAGCTTGGTCTTGCCCAATAAAAATAGGTAATGCTCTACGCTCTGAACTATCCTTGAGTAGAATCATCGGACTACGACTAGCAACATTTAAGACAATGCCTGCAACTTTCATTTCAATCATTGATATTAGCCTCTGAAGTAATTAAGATTGTC
>JBDKJC010000366.1:0-4726 GCA_039796815.1 Cyanobacteriota bacterium
CAGACCAACAATTCTCTCCTAGTTGTTCCAAGGCTAAAAGACAAGCATACTTAAGATCGAAGATTGGTGTATCGAGAGTCTCTTTAAGTAGAGGAATAGCTTGAACAGCTTGTAGATTGCCCAGAGCGATCGCTGCTGCTGCACGAGATTTCTGAAACTGGGGTGAAGTATTATGTAATGCTTCGACGATTAGATCGTAACTGGGTTGATGTTTAAGTAATCCCAGTAATTTAACCACATGAAAATGTGCGCCATAGTCATTATGAGCTTCGTCCTGATAGGTTTTTAAAAGAGCTGCTGCTGCCTCTTGAGGAGAGACTTCGAGTAATGTTTTACTTGCCAAATAACATCGCCCAAAATCAGTGTGATATAGCTCTCTAATCAAAAATTCTAGCGCGGGTGGTCGATCGTATTCGTGTACCAGGTCAATATCTTGAGGGCGATCGCGAATGATCCGATCTAAACTGGGTTCAATCTCAGCAAAATTAATTTTACCTGTAGCTAAACCCTTTGCTGCTAGAAGCCTAATCCCCCGCAAACGAAAGGCAATAGAAATTGGTGCTTTGGCGATCGCGCTAATGGCAGAATAATATTCAGCGTCGATTAAATCTTGAATACAGGCACGTCTAACGTTGATATCATCATGCTGGAGAAATTCTACAACCTGATTCATTTGACGGTAATCATTCCCCAAACGAGCCACAGAAGCGATCGCTGCACTAGCAATAGATTTATCATCATGACTGATAAAAAGTTTAATTCTTTCTAGGGCGGGTAAATAATTAAAATTGGCTAAGGTATGAATAATGACGCGGTAGGTTTGGCGAGGTTGAGTTAACAAATTGGCGATCGCCTCAAGCATAGATTCTTCTTCAGTACCAATTTCACCAATTGCCCAGACCGCATTTTCAACAGTCAAGGGATCGGCATCCGTCAGGCAAGTTTTAAGTGTTGGTAATGCCTGAGTAGCTTTTAAACGACCTAAACTTTCTACTGCTTTTCTTCTAGCAATGCGGTTTTCCAGAGCTGGATCGAGATCTTTAACTGCTTCAATCAAGGCATCGATCGACCTTTCAGTGGGAAAATTAATCAAATGTGCAGCACCAACATAACGCTCGGATGTTCCATCTTCCGTATTTAACGGCTTTTTCAACAGAGCGATCGCTTGGTCTTCCGTTAAATTAAAGATGTTAGAAAATCTATTGTCCATTACTCAAGGAAATTTTATAATCGTTTCTAATTAATAAATAGTTTAAAGCTTATTGTCTTAGTTCATCGTCGGCAGTTTACTGTAAGAAAACGATTTGCGAAAATCGACATCAATTTAAACTCATTGAGTAGCCAAAATTTAGTAAAAAAACATTAAGCACATGACGGAAAATTCAGTAACAGCCACAGATTTAGCAGAACTAATTGTTGAATTTGAAAAATATCGCGATCGCCTAATTACTGAAACTACAGAGGCAGCCAAAAAAGCTAAACTATCTAAAAAAGCGACCATGGCAAAATTAGAGCCACAGCTGGCAGATATTGATGCCAAACTACAACGACTAAAAGAACAACAGGCTAATTTCAGTGCGAGTAGTTAAATGACGAATACTCCTGATTCCTCTAGAAATGGTAAAACCTTACTGCTTTCTCATGAAGAAACGGATGAACTATTAAGCAGGGTAAATCAGCAACTGGCTAACGACACTTTTAATCATCAAGACCAACAGCTAATCAGGCAAATGGTGGAATGTTTAGGAGATACTAGAGGTTTAGTCCGTTTAGGTTTTGCCGAAGCTTTGGGAGTGGTAGGTCAACCAGCAGTAAATACTTTAATTGAGGCTTTATTACATCACTCTAACGAGGTAGTTAGAAGAGCTGCGGGTAAGACGCTGACCTTGATTGAAGATCCCGTCGCCATACCTCATTTAATTCACGCTTTGCTTAACGACGAAGATACTGTGGTACAGGCTTCAGCTATTGGCGCACTGGCTAGGATCGGGATCGCTTCTGTCAATCCTCTGCTAGAGGTACTAGCATCGCCTAATTCTAGTGAAAGTAATAAGGGTCATGCAGCTTGGGGTTTAGCCTTTATTGGCGCTCCAGCAAAAGATCAATTATATACCGCTTATAACTCAGACTCGCCAGAAGTTAGAGCTGCCGTGGTGGGAGCGATCGCCAAAGTGATACAAGAAGATCATCATGATACCCAGTCATTAAATTTACTAGTAAATGCCCTCAAAGATCCTGTAGTTGATGTTCGCAGTGAGGCAGCAGCAGTTTTGGGTAATTTGCAATATCGTCCAGCTATTCCTGTCTTATTACAACTACTTCATCATCCTGAAGCAGAAACTCGTAAATCGGCCGCCTTGTCTTTGATGAAAATTGGCGATCGCCATTCTATTCCTGCACTACAAACTGCTTTAGACCAAGAAAGTAATCCGCAAACCAGTAAAGCGTTTAACTTAGCTATCTCTCTATTACAAAAGCAAGTCGATTCTGTGCCAGATAATGATTGGCTGGAATAATTTTAGTATTTAATAATCTAGACTTGGGAAAATTGCTTGAAAAATTGTTGATAATCTGCAATAATAATAAATGGCAAGGAAACAGCACAAACTTTAAATACTTGTGCATCATAACAATTCTCAGAGAATTAGTTAGAATGCGGGTGTAGCTCAGTGGTAGAGCGTCACCTTGCCAAGGTGAATGTCGAGGGTTCGAATCCCTTCACCCGCTTATTTGAATTAAAATTAAAGCATAACTTAATGCTCAACAGCTGGTAGTTTGATTAAAATTAGATTTGAGGAGTTGGGCAAGCGCAAACAAAGATTACGCTCTGCATTTGAATATCAATGGATAACCAAGCTTATTTATCCTCTAACGTTATTATTTCAGTCGATTAGAGTGCGTCCATATAAAACACACAAAATAGATTTAACTTGCGAGTACCCCTGTCCTTGCCGAAGAAACGGGAAGTTAAAACCAATTATTTTGACTGAAGCGCTGGGTTGCGATCGCTGTCAACAAATATTCGCCGTCCAAAAAGACGGTCAAGTAATAGAACAATTATCTTTTGTTTACCAAAAAAAATCTTGGAGATGGACTGGTCATCGTTGGCAAAATGCCTACGCACGCTGGACGCAAGGGTATCTCTTAATTATTTTAATTTTGCTACTTAGTTTGAGTCTTTTGGTAGTAGTGATACTATCGTGAGTATCGCATTGGTTGAATGCTGAGGGTAGCATTTGCTAGATAGTAGTATTTTTTCGCTCATCTTCTTATTTTATTTAGTTGTATCGCTGTTTGTAATCTATGGGCATTAATAGCAAAGAAATAGAAAGTTCATCAGATCGAGTGCTGACCATAGTTCAAAAATCCCACAAAGCTGCTATCAAACTTGCTCAAATATCGGGTTCAAAACGAAGACTAGGAATATTAGCGATCGCCGAAGCAATCGAAAACAATAGCGATGAAATATTAGAATCTAATACGATTGACCTGGAAATGAGTCGCGAAATGGCGATCGCCGAGCCGATAGCGGATTGGCTGAAGCTAACGCCAGAACGATTAGAAACGACCATTGACATCTTAAAGCGCCTTTCTCAAGCTGCCGATCCTACTAGACGCTTAATTAATGCGCCCTATCAGTTAGAACCATCTCAAACATATTGTCAGCTAGTTCCCTTGGGAACAGTTGCCTTAATCTATGAAGCCTTTCCTGAATTAGCAGCGATCGTCGCAGGGCTTTGTTTAAAAACAGGAAATAGCCTAATTACAAGGGGTTGCAGTACTGCGAGTAATTCTAACCAAACTATTGCCAGCATCATCCAGACAGCATTAGCATCGACGGAGTTACCTTTAGGCACATTTGAAAGTATTTCTGATTTAGGTATTTCAGTGCAAGAGCTGGTTACCCAGGATCGTTATATTAATTTAGTTATACCCTATGGTCGACCAAGCCTTGTGCAACAGGTGGCGCAAAAAGCAACGACAACCGTGTTAAGAACTGCGATGGGTAATTGTTATCTATATTGGTCACAAAGCGGTAGCCTAGAGCTAACTCGCCAGATGATTGTCGATAGTCATGACGGTGAACCAGATGCAGTCAATGCGATCGAAAAAGTATTAATTAACCAGGAAATCAAGCCTTCGCTACTACAATCGTTATTTAATAGCCTGCAACAGTCGGGATTCAAGCTGCGGGGGGATGATGTATTAGTAGAGCAGTTTCCTGAGTTTCTATCTCTTATGAAACCCGAAGAATGGAGTAGACCATATTTAACTAAGATTGTGGCATTTCGCAGTATCAATAGCTTATCTCAAGCAATCTTTTGGATTAACCGCTACAGTAGTGGTCATGCGGATTCAATTGTCACCAAATCTTACCAGGAAGGAAAGCAATTTGTTCAAGGTATTGATAGCGCGCTAGCTTATATTAATACTTCTCCCAAATTTTCGCGTATTCCCGAAGAAGGAAGTGATGTATTTTTAGGCATGTCAAACCAAAAAGGTTATCGACAAGGTTTAATTAGCGTCGAAACCTTTACTACAATCAAGCAAATTGTTCAAGGATGAAAACAATGAGCAATGAGCAATGAGCAATGAACAATGAACAGTAATCAGTAATCGCTAAATGATTTATCCACAACGTATTGAGCCACAGCCTGGACAGGAGTCTGTTTGGGATTATCCTCGTCCACCCAGGCTTGAGCGATCGCTCAAGCAAATTAAAATT
>JBDKJC010000367.1:0-4720 GCA_039796815.1 Cyanobacteriota bacterium
ACTGTCTCAGTTGCTCCGCCATGCCGTTAAACGATTGAGCCAAAATACTCAACTCATTAATTTTGAACTTTTCATCTACATTTTGATTTAGTTCTCCAGCGGCGATCGCTTTTGAAGCCTGATTTAATTGTAAAATTGGTTCAACAATCCAACGAGAAGTATAAAATCCTGAGGCGATCGCAACTCCCAAAGCTAATAAACACAAGATAATTGTTGTGCGAGTATTCGCATTTATTTGTCCCATAAAATCGGATTCAGGTACAGCAACTACTACCAACCAATCCAAACCTAATTCATCTTGCCAAGGAGTTACCTGAACAAACTGGCGTTCTCCGTCAAGTTCAAAGTCAAGTTGCTCACTTGCTTTAATATTGTTTAAGGAGCTAAATCTCTCTTGCAATTGTTGGGCTGTAGCTTTGATCAGAACATCTTTGGCTTCTGATGCTTTAAGACGTTTAGGCTTATCATTTGAAACTGTAAAAGGTGCCTCATCTGTAGAAGTACCAATAAGATAACCGTTCCTTTCCAAAATAAAAGTCTTACCAGATGGGCTAATGTCTTCGTTTTTTAAAAAATTACTAATTTGAGATAACCTTTGTTCTACTGCAATTACGCCGTGTAATTGACCATTTTTGTGATAAATAGGACGACTTACCGCTATGGATAAAGCATAGGGAGGAACTTCCCAGTTATAAACAGGACTCCAAACTGTTTTTCCTTGTTTAACTGCTTCTGCGTACCAACCTTCCTTTTTCATTGGATACTCTCCCCAATCTTGAAGAATTTTCGTACGCTTTCCCTGACTATTTGTTCCCCAGTTTAGAAGATGAGCATTACCGTTTTTTTCTTGATTTACTTCATCAATAGTTATTAAATCGCCTTCATAGTTATATCCAGCTGAAGCTAAATTTCCTGAATTGAAACCATAAAGTATGTAAGGAATTTTAAACGCTTGGAGTTGTTGCCAAAAAAAGTAACCTAATTTTTCTGTATCTTCCATCTTGAGAAAACCTTGGTCAATCATATTCCAATTGTTTTGAACAACCATATAAGGTAAATTCATATAGTTATCTAGATGCAAATTGATACGTTCACTAACTTCATTGCGTAGATGACTTGCCAAGTCATTAACTGCTTTTTGTCCATTACGTAAAGATAAATATCCTGTTAATCCAACAGCAGCAATAATTTGCACTACGAAGGGTATTATTACTATAGAACGGAGAGGTGTTTTTTGAATTTTCTTATGATCAATAGAATTTTGAATAGAAAGTTTTTCTGAATCATTAAGCATATTTTTTCCGATTAATTAGCCTTTCTTCGATGTCAAAGTAAGCGTTTAAAATCAACAATTATATATATAATTCCCAAATCAGCCATAAAAACATAAATAGGGAGAGAGAAATTTCTTCTCTGCTCCCTAATACTTTTATAAATAATCTTTATTGATTGTTGTTATATTTACTTTTTAACTACGCTAAAGATGAATTGAGTTTTATAGCGTGTCAGTAATAGAACAATTACTGCGTTAATACATAATACATAAAGAGGAGTGATAGCAATTTCAAAAGACCAATCTTGGATAGCTAAAACCGTAAATAAACCACCAACTGTATAAAGTGCATATGTAAGTAAATCTTCTGTTTCTGGTTTATAGTAGGACTTTTTAAGTGTTGGTAATGCTGCCAGTATATCAATTAAGAGAGGTAAAATAATTGCAATGATATCGTAGCTTAAAATTCGCCACAGTATAAAACTAATACCAGAAGCAATTAAGCATCTTCGATCAAAACGATTCCATCCACCTTCACCATATTTAATTGATAAAATAGCGACACATAACTGTGCAACAACGGCACAAATTAAAGGAATCATCGTATAGTCTGCCCCAGCAGCTAGATTTCCTAAACACAAAACAGAACCGTTAATTCCCCAAACCCACCAAGTTGCTCTATTAGGTTTGGTTTTACCTTGTAAGGTAGTAATAATATAGGGAATAAAACAAAGAACTGTAAATATACTTCCAAGTAAGCCAGATATAAATTGTAATTTAATCATATTGAAAATTCTTCAGATAATAGCAATCAGAAGGAAAAGTAAATCAAAAAATCAACTTTAACTTAGTAGAGGGTGATGAAAGAAACATCTACTGCACCATAAAACTGAGTGTAATCGCGATTGCACATTTCGCCAGAGACATTTCCTTGCCCTGAAAAAAGACGGGTTACTCGGTATCGATGATAGTTGACCAGTTGTTCCGCAAAAGAGATAACATTTACTTGCTGATTCTGTTCGAGTTCTCGGTTTAGTTCTGGCAAACTATGCCAAGGACACTTCATAATTGCATGGTGAGTATTATGGTAGCCAAAATTTAAAACTAATAAATTCAGCCAAGGATAACGACAAGATATTAAATTAGAATATGTATGTGTTTGTTCGTGATTACGATCTCTCTTGGGTAAATTAGTACCTACAGGAAAGGCTTCATAGGTATGCTGAAATGCATCCATCCATCTTAGAACTGTAATCATGCCAATATAAGCCAGAAAGTAGAGTAATAGGGCATTAATTGAAACTAAAGCCAGCAAACTGAATAAACATCCCCTAAATATCAGAGTCAGTAAAATACGAGTTTGCTCACCACGGAGTTTAGAATTTTGCCAAAGAACTATTAAAGAACGCCAACGAGACCAAAAAGAGACTACGGGAAAATAGAACCATTCTAGGGTGACAATTATCAATTTTAATGAGGATGGTATCTTTTCTATGGCTGAAGGTATATCAAAAGTAAATACGTCAACTCTTTTGACATGATGGGCAATGTGTTGAATCATTAGGTTGTGAAAGCCATAGTAACAACCTCCGTTGAGCCATAGCATTATTTGACCACAACGTTTATTCCAGGTACTACTCTTAAAAATATTGCTATGCATCAATTCGTGGCTGAGATATGCAGAAAAAATTAAACTATGAGTCAATAAAATTATTCCCAGTAGATTAAACCATCCATTTGTTTGGACTAACAGTAATAATCCTGAAAAATATCCAAAAATACTATAAGCAATAGCTAAAATATTCCAAACTACCCCGTCTCGATTTATTCTACTCTCAGTATTAAGAGGCTTTAAAGTAACCATTTTTCTAAGTTTCTCAACCACAGTTAAAACCTAAACTGACAGTAAACTCTGATGCCTAGAAGCTTGAAGCATTGCAAGACATTCCCGATGCATTTCTAAAAACAATTGTTGCTGTAAATTGACAAATGCGGTGAAACCCTCTGTTGCCCAAGCTGTCATCTGTTGATCTGATTCACGACGGTAGCGAAGTGACATATTTAATGCTGCTAAGGCATTCTTACAATGTTCGGCTTCTGCGCCAGAACTTTGACATTGACTATGAATTGTCACCCAACACCAGGGAGTATATTTATGACCTTGAATCATTACGGGAGTTCCTTTTTCTTTAAGATAGCGATCAAATCCAATTCCTTTATTCTCGTGACGGACGATCATGTCTAATAATGCATATTCGCGATCGCCAAAAATTTCTGAAGCCAAATTGAATCCCATTCCTCGAATCAAAGAGGCAATATCATCAGGTTTGCCTTCGTAGTTAGTGACTACCCCCTTTACTATTTCATCGAGCCATGCGGGAATTTTGGCAACCTCGTTGCGTTCTTCATCGGAAAGTTCTGCATAATTGCCTATAGTTTTTAATGTCAACTGAGCCAAAGCACGGTGTACTGGTCTACCATCTATTCCTTCATCAGCCGCCGCAGTCAAAATTTGAGCGGCAATATCCATTCCTCGGTCTGCTTCTTCGGTTACTAACAATTCAGAATTCATAAATAAATAGCGAGACAGTCCTATAGAACTAGAAAGTCGCGCGATCGCAGCAGAAGCAAAACCATTAAAATATGTATATCTTTGAAAAAACTGATAAAAAGATTTGGGATCTTTTGCTGCTAGACGTATTGTAGAAGATACTGTTCTTTCTAACTCAGCAAAATCGAATAATCCTTCAAAATAACTTTCAGTAAACTGTGACATTTTCTATTCTAAAAATTTTAATTTAATAAATCGTTTCTAATCAGAAAGCCTTGTTTAGATGTTTTGTTAGGCTGTCTGCTTGTGAACAATCATCTAAGATTTAACAACCAAAAGATATGACTATATACACAAAAAAATGTGATCGTTATCACACCAAGATCACCATATTTTTAGTAGAAATCATTTTCCGATAAAATACTGAATTTAGTTATTGAAAAATAAAGCTTCGATTAATTAACTTATGTATGAATATATTGTTTCTTTAAAGAAGTCTTTCTGGTGTGATTTCTGTCACATCGAATCATAATTTTTATTAAAAATCACAGTTGCAGGGGCGAACAGCCGTTCGCCCCTACAATTAACTTAAAAGGTAAAAGTTGTGCGCAAAGTCCCAATGACAACATCGTTGTTTGTACTTTTGTGATCTGGGGCTGTTACCCAAACTACACCTGGAGTAACGGCAATATTATCGCTTAATTGATACTGATAAAACCCTTCTAAGTGCAGTGAAGTATCAGAATTGGTATTCTCTGGAACACCAGTAATACTAATATTAGAGCTAGTTACCTTTGGCTCCATCCCAACCACAATTCCACCTAAATTTCCTTCTCGCAATAAATCAGGAAAAGCTAAAGTAACTGCCCAATTCCAAATATCTTGCTCGCCACTAC
>JBDKJC010000368.1:0-4717 GCA_039796815.1 Cyanobacteriota bacterium
TCGAACTCGCTTTAATTGTTAATTCTGCCCTAGACACAATTCAATTGACAGCAGAAACAAAATCAATCGCCATTAGTTTCAACACCGATGACTCAAATGCCCTAGTTCGTGGCGATCCAACTCGATTACAACAAGTGGTCTGGAATTTGCTTGCCAACGCTATTAAATTTACTCCCGAAGGCGGACAGATCGACGTTAATTTAAGCGCGATCGATTCCCATATTCGCTTAGAAGTAAAAGACACAGGTAAAGGGATTAATGCTGAATTTCTACCCTATGTGTTTGAATCATTTCGTCAAGCGGATACCTCAACAACTCGTAAATTTGGTGGTTTGGGATTGGGATTAGCGATTTGTCGTCATTTAGTCGAATTACATGGGGGCAAAATTTGGGCAGAAAGTCAGGGAGAAGGACAAGGCGCAACCTTCGGTTTTGAATTACCGATACTCAATACCAGTGATTCGGAGATTCCCCAGCAACAATCTTTGAACAAAACAACCGTCTATGATCTTAGCAACTTAAATATTTTAGTGGTTGACGATGAACCTGACACTCTCGAGTTTCTCAGTTTTTTCCTTTCTGAGCAAGGTGCAAACATTCAAGCGGTTAAATCCGTCGCTGAGGCAATTGCTTGTTTTAATAGTACCATTCCCGATTTAATTATCAGTGATTTAGGGATGCCCGATCGCGATGGCTACAATCTAATTCAATACGTGCGTTCTTTACCACCTGAAAAAGGTCGAGATATCCCCGCCATTGCTCTAACCGCTTACGCTACAGAAAAAACTCGCACTCAAGTTCTCCAAGCTGGATATCAAATACATCTCTCCAAACCAACCAATACCACAAAATTATTAGAGGCGATCGGCGAAATAAATCTAAAGTTAGAAGTCAACCCTAAAGGGTACCGCTTCGCATAAAGTTAAAAGTTTTACTTATTACTGACCAAGACTATAAAATAAGTAGTTAGCGCAAAGCTCTCACCATAAGGCATTAACCGAAGTGGGGGTAGGGAGACTTGAACTCCCACGACCTTACGATCAGCAGATTTTAAATCTACAGCGTCTACCGATTCCGCCATACCCCCAGGTACAGAGCTTGCTGAAAAATATTTCAACAGTGACTAATATAACATACAGTGTCGATCTTCTGTATTGAATTTAATGCATCATTTCAATTACCAACGAAAAAGCAATAAGCTAGATTAGACTTATCGCTTTAAAGGTGTGAGTTAAATTTAAAAAATATTTGTCAAAAACCTCAAGGTCGAATAAACCTTAACGACTAACATTTTGAGGCTGAGGAAGTAGTCCAACTTTTACTGCTAGATCGAGCTGCCGATCGTTTCTAATTAGACCAAAATTTAATCGATCGCCAATGTCAACTTCCTCTACCGCTTGCTGTACCTGTTCGGTGGTGGTGATTTTTTGTTCACCGATTGCTTGAATTACATCACCAGACTTTAATCCTGCGCGATCTGCGGGAGAATTGGGAACAACATCTACAATCAAGATTCCTTCTATTGCGTCTATCTCAAAATTTTTCTGGCTTTTTAACTCTTGTTTTAATTCAGGAGTAATCTGCGCCATCTGAATTCCTAAGAAAGGATGATCTGCTTTTCCTTTAGCAATTAGTTCTTCAGCAATATCTCTAGCTGCATTACTAGGTATAGCAAAGCTTAATCCTGAAGCATTTTGAATGATAGCAGTATTAATGCCAATCACTTCCCCTTGAGCATTTAACAAAGGTCCTCCAGAGTTACCAGGGTTAATTGCTGCATCGGTTTGAATAAAGCTAACTCTCTTATCTGCCACACCCACTTGGGCGCTACTTCTACCTGTTGCACTAACAATACCAGTAGTTACGGTATTATCTAGACCTAAAGGATTGCCGATCGCGATCGCCCATTCTCCAGGCTGTAAGTTATCGGAATCGGCAAATGTGATCGCTGGCAATGAGTCAGCGTTAATCTTAATTACTGCTAGGTCAGTCAGGGAGTCTGTACCCATAACTCTACCTTGATAGGTTTGTCCATCTTTTAGGGTGACTTTGACCTGGTTGCTGCCTTCAACTACGTGAGCATTGGTTAAAATTAAACCATCTGAACTAACAACAAAACCAGAACCCAGACCCTTTTGAATTTGTTCACTGGGAATATTGGGCATTTGAGAGCCAAAAAATTGTTCCCTAGGATCGTTAAACATACCAGGAACATTAGTCGCCACCTCACGCTCGGCATCGATCCGCACGACTGTATTTCCTACTCGATTTACCACGTTGCTAACATAATTTTGGGGAACGGCGATCGCACCTTCTGGATTAGCTGTTGTCGTGGCAACATTACGCTCACTTCTTTCGTTAGCAACACTTTTGGGACTATTGACTAAGTAGTTACCGCCTAAAGCTATTCCCCCGCCAAGTAAGACTAAAGACACAGAAGAGGTCGTTTTTTTCCAGGATAATGTTTTGGTCATGGTATTTACTTTAATGCCTGGGATTAATTTAGATAGATATAGTTTTTTGAATAAATCAAATTTGAAAAACCAGATATAAGAAGCAAATCTTTGCTTGATATTTTGTTTGATATTGTTAATTTAAGGTAGTGATGTGACTTTTTGGTGACAGTATTTTGAACTTTTAGCTATATTTCAATAAACTAATCGGTCAGTCTGAGCTATAGGTTTTACTTGAGGCGATCGCTTTCTGGTCTTTTTACTAAAAAAAGCTTTTTCTGCCATACGCTTATAGCTCCAGAAGAAGCCCTTTACTGATTCAAGCTGATTAAACTCAGCTGCTCTACATCTTCTGTGCTTAATTGCCAACCCATTGCCCCTGCATTATCTTGGGCTTGCCGTGCATTTTTCGCTCCAGGAATAGGAATCACATTGTCCTGCATAATCAGCCAGTTTAAGGCTATCTGAGCTGGAGTTTTAGCGTATTTCTCGGCAAGTTGCTGAAGATTGTTAATTACTGGTTCAATTTTACTTAAGCCAGCAGCAGAAAACTTGGGATCTATTTTGCGCGCACCCTGAATTTCTGTCTTTCCTGGAGTATATTTACCTGTCAAAAGTCCCTGATCTAAAGGACTATATGCCAAGATGGTAATTCCCAATTTACGGGCAAGTTCTAAAATACCATTTTGTTCAATCTTTCTGGTTAACAAGGAATAACGAACTTGATTAACAGCTAAAGGAACATCGTACTGAGCCAGGAAATCATAGGCTTCCTGCATTTGACTTGCAGAATAATTACTTACTCCCACGGTTAAGATTCGTCCCCGTTTGACTTCTTGTGCTAATGCCTCCATCAAAGTATGTTGACTCATCAGAAAGCTAAAAGGCATATGCACCTGATAGAGCGCCACCTGTTCTACTTGAAGCCGTTTTAAACTATCGCTCAAGGTGTCTGCTACTGCCTGATGATTAAATCTCCAAGGTAGAGGAAAATATTTAGTGGCAATTTGTACTGGTTGACTAGTTCGTTTTAAAAAGCGTCCTAGTAAGCGCTCAGATTCTCCCAAACCATAGACCTCCGCTGTATCAAAAAAAGTTGCGCCGTTTTCTACCGCAGCCTCAAAGGCTCTAGCTACGTCTGTTTCGCCATAGTCTGAACCATATCCCCAAAAAAGGCGATCGCCCCAAGACCAAGTACCAATACCTAGAGACGGTAAAGAAATTTGATTAATCGCTAGTTTGCTTGATTCCATGAGTTGAGCGAGTTGAAAGATTAAGTTCTACGGTATTTATTTTAGACAAAAAATTTAGACAAAATAACGATTTGAGGTGATTTTTACAATCTTCCTGGTAATTATTCCGTCATAATTATAAAGATGATGACTTGCTCAACTACTAAATGAAAACACTACAGCTACGATCTGGAAGAGAAATACCCATACTTGGACAGGGTACTTGGCGTATGGGGGAAAAAGCCAGTCAGAAGCAGGCGGAGATAGATGCATTACGACTGGGAATAGATCTGGGACTAACTGTAATCGATACGGCGGAGATGTATGGTGATGGTGGTGCAGAAAAGATAGTTGCTGAGGCGATCGCGCCTCAGCGCAATGAAGTATATTTAGTGAGTAAGTTTTATCCTAGTAATGCTAGTTATCAAGGGTTAATTGCTGCTTGCGAGCGCTCTTTGTCTAGACTTAAAACGGATTATCTAGATTTATATTTGCTCCACTGGCGCGGATCAGTTCCTTTGTCAGAAACTTTATTAGGATTACAGCATCTTAAACAAACTGGGAAAATTCTCGATTATGGAGTGAGCAACTTTGATACCGACGATCTTCAAGAAGCTGAGTCTTTGCCAGGGGGAAAAGAAATAGTAGTCAATCAGGTACTCTATAATTTACTGCGTCGTGGTATTGAATGGGATTTATTACCTTGGTGCAAACAACGTCAGCTGGCGATTATGGCTTATTCTCCTGTGGAACAAAAAGCCTTTATTAATGATTCTAGATTACAGGATATTGCTACACAACATAACGCTACACCAACGCAAATTGCGCTTAGTTGGTTATTACACCAAGACAATGTACTATCGATCCCCAAAGCGACTAACCCCGCGCATGTGAAAGAAAACTGCGCAGCATTAGATATCCAACTGACAGAACAAGAATTACGAAACTTAGACCTCATCTTTAAACCACCAGTTCGCAAGGTGTCTTTAGCGATGCGCTAGTTTGTTTAATAGGTTATTTACTTTAGATGTA
>JBDKJC010000369.1:0-4712 GCA_039796815.1 Cyanobacteriota bacterium
TAAAGCTGAAATATCTCCAGAGCGATCGCCAGCAATAAATAACCAGTTAAACAATCCAGAAATGCCGAAATATAGCATTGAAATCTTACAAGTCAAAGCTATTCTCGATCTAAAGAAATGCTCTCGCCAAACTTCATAATTCAACGTAGTAAATAATTTTTTATTGTTGTTCACACTAGTTTGTTTCCAAACAAACACAATATATTACCCATTACCTATTTCCCATTACTCCAGGGCTATTTCATTCTGATGGAAAGCCACCAAGAAATTAATTTATTGGCTTAAAATTTAAGTCCGTTTAAACGGACTTTGGTTACCAGACAGATAATTTATTATCTGGCTACTGAGAATGAAATAGCCCTGCCCATTACTTATTACTCAAAAATCCAGCACCACACTCCGAATACCTAAAACCTTATAGGGAAATGGAATAATTCACAATCACCCGATCGGGTGAGTCAATTGGGTGAAGTCAAAAGGTTATGGGCAAAAGTATGCTCAAAAGCAAGCAAATTAGCTTGTCAAGAGAGGATACAAAATGTTTGATAGCGAGAGTACAGTTTCTTTAGAACAGATTGACCAGACAGAAAATGTGTTTGGTTATGATTTGGGTGTCGAGTCAGGGACAGAGGAGACTTCAGCAGGAGGAAATTTAGATCCTGATGTTGAGGAAATAGATGCAACTAATTCTTCAGGAGAATCAGGCGGGGAAACAAGTGGGGAATCAAATAGTTCTGTTGATTCGGCTAATCAAGATTCAATCACGGGAAATAGTGGAGATGAGCCTCTAGTAGGGGAAGTTCAATCCGAAGACAGCCTTTTAAATTCACAAGCGAAAGAAACGAAAGAAACACTAACTTTGTCTGGAGTAAATGAAGAGGTAACTGTAGATCTAGACAATTCAGGCATTCCTCATATCAATGCTCAGACTGACGAAGATGCCTTTTTTGCTCAAGGCTATATGCACGCACGCGATCTCCTTTATCAAATGGAGATTAACCGTCGTCAAGCTTCTGGAACACTATCAGAAGTAGCAGGGGAAGAAGCTCTTGAAGGGGATATTGAAGCCCGCACTAAAGGATATAATCAGCTAGGGGAAAGTGCTTATCAGAATTTGACTTCAGAAACCAAAGATATTGTTGATGCCTATGCCGCAGGAATTAATGATTATCTAAATAGTAATCCTAATCTACCAGCAGAATTTGAGGGGAACAAACCCGAACTTTGGGATCCAGTGGACGTGATGGTCATCAGCCAAGCAGACGAAGGAGGTGATGGCGGAGAAACGAATAACGCAGCATTACAAGAACAAGGATTAAGCCAAGAAAGAATTGAAGAACTCAATGTCGAGCGAGAGGATAGTCCGACGATAATCCAGTCTGAAGATGCAAATCAATTGTCAACAGCAGAAGAAGCGGAATCCACCACAAAATCCACAACGGAAACTGAAACTACGCAATTATCTAGCAGTACATCAGCAGACGAATCAGAATTTTCTGAATTGACAGAACCTGAATTCAACTCTAATAGTTGGGTAATCTCAGGTAGTAAAACGACTACAGGTAAACCTATTTTAGCCACCGATCCTCATGGAGAGCTTAATTCGCCCTCCAGTGCTTATCAAACTAGCCTAGAATCGCCGAATTTTGATGTTGTCGGCACACAAACTCCAGGAACTCCTGGGATATTGATTGGTCGTAACAATGATATTTCTTGGGGAGTAACTAGTTCGGGAGTAGATAGCGAAGATTTCTATACTTTAGAAGAAACTGAGGACGGTTCTGGCTATATTTATCAGGGTAAAGTTCAACCCTACGAAATTCGAGAAGAGACAATTAAAGTGAAGGATGGCGAGACTGTAACCATCGAAGTCCAAGAAAGTGTTTATGGGCCAGAGGTTTCCGATGTTTTAGGCGTAGAGCAACCAGTTGCCTTGAAATCGGTCGCTCTAGAACCAGGTAACGGATCTATTGAAGCTACTATTGGAGTTAACCAAGCTAGTAATTGGGATGAATTTACAGGCTCGTTAGAATCTATAACAACTCCTAATTATAACTTTGTCTATGGTGATGTCGAAGGGAACATCGGTTCCATTGCCCCTGGAAACTATCCCATACGTCAACCAGGACATACAGGAGACTTTCCCGTTGCAGGAACAGGAGAATATGACTGGCAAGGCTATATTCCCAAGGAGGATGTACCCCAAGTTTATAATCCTGAATCAGGCTATATTGTCGCCAGCAATAATAAAATTACCCCAGATAATTATCCCTACGAAATTAACGGTGAATTTGCCTCTGGCTATCGAGCAGAACGCATTACTGAACTAATTAACAGCAAAGATAAGGTTTCTGTTGAAGATATGCAGGACTTTCAGTTAGATACGGAAAGTTTACTCTATCGAGATTTAAAACCAATTTTAGAAAAAATCGAGCCAACTTCCGAACAGGGTAAATATTGGCGCGATCGCCTTTTGGCTTGGGATGGTGAACTTACTCTCGATTCACAAGAGGCAACGGTGTTTGAATCTTGGTATACCGAACTTACCAGACTAGGGGCATCGGAAATAGAGGATGAATATTTGAGTAATTCAGAAGCTTTTATTATTGAAGGTATTCAATCGGGAGATTCTGCATTTGACAATCCAGGAAGTGAACCTGGAACATACGACGATGTTGCTCAAGCATTTGAAGCCAGCATAAAACGATTTGGCGAAGAGATTCCCGCTTGGGGAGATGTGCAAAAAGCCAGCTTTGAGCCATTGAATGAATCTCAATCCGCAGAACCATTACAAGTTCCCTTTAACGGTGGAACTGAAACCGTGAATGTCTCTGCCTACGACGAAGAAACTTTTGTGACTAAATTTGGTGCTAGATATCGTCAAATAGTTGACTTGAATAACCCAGAAGATTCTTTATACGTAAATCCCTCGGGTCAATCCAGCGATCCTAATTCTGAGAATTATGCCGATCAGCTAGATCTGTGGCAAGAAGGAAAATATGTACAAATGCGCTAATATGAGTAGCTTCTATTGGGTGCTGTGTTTTTAATCGTTGACGGGCTAACGGTTATGGAAATGCGATCGCTCTCTTGCCAGGTTGCCAGGTTGCCAGAAAATCAATTCTCTGCCTGATATTTAAAGTCGGTTCAAACCGACTAAGATTCAAAGTGAAATTGATGATTTATTTAGTCCGTTTAAACGGACTTGTTGTGTTAGGCAGCGATTTTAATCGTTGACGGACTGACAGTTATGGAAATGCGATCGCTGACAAATAGATATACGGTCAATTTTACGGTGATCTTTTATGAGGTTTAGGTGGATCGTCATTATGGTCTGTTTGTTCCAATATGGCGATCGCTGTACCTTCTTGATGATGAATTTTTTGATTTTGAACGTAGGCGATCGCTGTATCTAATTGTTTCGCACCCAATGAAAAAACGCCATAACCTTCTTGCCAAGCAAATTTAGTCAGATCGGTAAAATTTTGATTTAGGTAGTGCGAACTACTTCCCTTAATACGCTTAACAAATTCTGCTATGGATAATTTAGGGGGAATGGAAACAATGATATGAATATGATTTGCTGTACCGTCGATCGCGTGGATCATACAATTTAAAGAATCAGCCTTGCTAACAATATAAGGATACAGTCTAGCTTCGCGTTGATTATTAATTAAAGATTCTCTATTTTTCGTTCCCCAAATCAGATGATAATACAAGCGCCACAAAGCCATATTAATTTATCATTTATCTAATTGCGTTGCGATGAATCTTTTTTAACCTATTTAAATCTTCATAGCTAGTAGCCAGAGAATCAATTCTCTGTCTAATATTTAAAGTCGGTTCAAACCGACTCAGATTTAAGTGAAATTGATGATTATGATTTAGTCCGTTTAAACGGACTTGTTGTGTTAGGCAGCGATTTTAATCGTTGACTGACTGACGGTTATGGAAATGCGATCGCTGACTGAAAGATTAATCAAGCTTTCTTTTCTCAATGGAATAGCCACAACGATGTTCCCCATTGTTAATCCACTGCGTCCGCTGCACAATACAGTCTGGCAATACCGCAGCAAACATTTCTAGTTCGTGTCCACAAATACTAGGATAGGATTCTGCGACATCAGAAATAGCGCAGTTATGTTCAACTAAGACAAATTCCTGATTTTTTCTAGTAGAAGCTTGATGTAATTCTGCCATGTAGCCTTCTTCTTGTCTTAACTCCACCAATTTCGCAATACGCTGCTGTAGGTTTCCATTGCCTAAGCGATCGCGGTATTCTGCTGCTTTACGCTGCCACTGTTTTTCTAAAACTTTGCTAACCTGTTCTTGACCTGCGGTTTCGGCGAGGGTATCTAAAAAACTAACGGCAAATTCGCTATACTTTTGAGGACTAAGGCGATCGCGTCCTGCACTACTCAACTGATATAAGTGCTGTGGTCTACCCATGCCTTGCTGTACCGAATGATATTCAATCAAACCATCCGCTTCTAATTCATGCAAATGGCGACGAACAGCTTGGGCGCTAAGATCTAAATCTTGAGCCAGTCGGCTTGCTGCTGCTTGACCATGCTTAAGTAAAACTTGGAGAATATTCTGTTTAGTAGACGGTAAACCAGTGGTCGTCATCGTCTTGGGGGCTATTGCAGGAAATAATAGAGATTAGCCAAATTTATTTGACTTAAACAACATCTTTATTGCTAATGTAACCT
>JBDKJC010000370.1:0-4699 GCA_039796815.1 Cyanobacteriota bacterium
AACTGTCCAGTAACCGTAGAGGCGAGCTAGTTCTTGGAGAGTGTCTAACGATAAAAATTCAAATGACATCCAATGACATCCAACGCCTTTACAAAGATTAATATCATTTTCTATGATGACGTGGATTTAGTAATACTGTCAATGATTACTGTTCATTGTTCATTGTTCATTGTTCATTGTTCATTGCCTAAGTTGGTACAGCTTCACCAGGACGAAGACTTACCCATTTGCCAGTTTCCTGAATAAAGCTTTTGCAGCCTACTACATCCCACTCCATTTCAATAGTGTCCCCTTCGGTGCGAATATTGACGTTGATACTGGGTTCGTTAGGTTCAAAGCTAGGAGTTTCGGTCAAGTGGGGTTGTTGATGCTGGGTTTCCACTGCGTTATAGGTTTTACAGCGGTCTACATAATGGCAGTTAATACAGATACACATAATGTTGAGATGTTTTTCTAACTGGACTTCATGCTTTAATTGTTAATTTAGCTCAGACAGCAAGAGATTAGATAAGTTTAGTTAAATTTAGTTAAATAAGTTTAGATGAGCGTAGACAAAATCAAATTATATTTAGCACAAGTTGATTTTCCAGGCGATTTAACTCAATTACCCGATTGCGCTTATTTGGTGGGAGGTTCGGTCCGAGATGCTCTGTTGCAACGTTATAAAATTCCTCTAGATTTAGATTTTGTCTTACCCGAAAAAGCGATCGCCACTGCTAAAAGGTTTGCTCGTCTCTATCATGGGGGTTTTGTGGTGTTAGATGAAGCCAGAGAGATTGCCAGAGTTGTATTTGAGCGCGGAACTTTAGATTTAGCAAACCAGGTAGGAGCAAGTTTAGAAGCAGATTTGAACCGTAGGGATTTTACGATTAATGCGATCGCCTACAATCTTAAATCACAGCAATTAGTCGATCCTTTAGGGGGCTTGGCAGATTTAGAACAGGGTGTCTTGCGGATGGTTTCAGTTGCCAACCTAGAAGACGATCCCTTGAGACTACTTAGAGCCTATCGTCTGGCCGCACAGCTAAATTTTACCTTGGCAGCAGAGACGAAAAAAGCAATTGGCGATCGCTCTTACTTACTTAAAACTATTGCCGCCGAAAGAGTTCAAGCTGAATTAAATTATTTGCTTACTGCACCTCAAGGAAATAAATGGCTGGCAGCAGCTATCGAGGCTGGTTTATTAAACTTTTGGTTACCAAATAGTCAGCGAGTAGATTTGGCACAGTTAGACGCTATAATTACAGGAATTGAATTTTGTCTTGAGTCTGGTTTAGAGCGATCGCAGTTAACCATCTTGGCTAAATTATCGGCTATAGTTGCTGCCGAAGCTGACTTAGCAGAAGCCGAACTTACCAACTTAAAATATGCCCGCGCTCAAATTCAAGCCGTTAAAAAAACAGTAAAGTATTTACCTCAGCTACAGCAGATGACTCAGCCAATGAGTTTGCGAGAACAGTATTTTTGGTTTTTAAAGGTTAAAGATATTTTCCCAATTTTGATTGCCAGAGCGATCGCTTTCAAAATACCCAAAAGAATCATCGATCCTTTAATTAAAAGTTATTTAGATCCTACAGATCCAGTAGCTCATCCTCAATGTTTAGTTACAGGCAACGATCTGATGCGAGAATTGAATCTCAAACCTTCTCGGGCGATTGGGGAACTATTAACCGAGATTCAGGTAGCCCAAATAGAGTCAAAAGTAACTACCTTTCAACAGGCGATCGACTTTGCTAATCTCAGGTTGCAATCTAGCAAGTATAGCCCTACGTAAAGAAGATCGCTTAATAACATTACAATTCAGCAACGCCCGATTTTTTAAGCCGTTTGTCTCTGCATTAAAGTGGCAAAAACTCCTTCTTGACTAGCTAGTTCCTGAAAACTACCCTGTTGAGCTACTTTGCCTGCTTGCAAAACATAAATCCGATCTGCATTACGAATGGTACTAAGTCTGTGAGCAATAACAATGCGAGTAACTTTAAGTCGATCTAAACTTTCACTGACAATTGTTTGAGTTTTATTATCTAAAGCACTAGTCGCTTCATCAAAGAATAAAATTTGTGGTTTAAGAATTAATGCCTTGGCAATTAATAATCGCTGTCTTTGTCCTCCAGAAAGATTACCACCTCCTTCACTAACTACGGTATGCATTCCCATGGGCATTGAAGTAATATCAGCTTTTAAGCCAGCCATTGTTGCTGCTGTCCAAGCTTCCTCTAAGGTAACCCTGGCTCCGCCAGCTAGGTTGTCAAAAATAGAGCCTGACATGATTTTGCCAGTTTGTAGTACTACTCCCAGTTGACGACGCATGGCACTGACATCTAAACCAGATAAGTCTTGACCATCGTAATAGATACTACCTTCTTCTGGGGTCTCAAATCCTAGTAAGAGTCGAAATAAGGTTGATTTGCCACTGCCAGAACCGCCGACGAGAGCGATAAATTCCCCAGGTTCTGCATGAATGTTAACATCCTCTAAAGTTAGAGGAATATCGGGACGATAACGAAACGATACCCGCTCAATCGTAATTCTGCCGAGCAGTTTACCAGGATCGGCTTTGGTAAGTTCTACTTCGGGGATGGTTTTTAAGATCGGTTGGGCGCGTTGCCATTGAGGAACGACTTCTAAAGTGTCAGTGACGGTGTTACTGACGCTAGTAGCACCCTGAAGAAAGGTTCTAAATGCTGCATTAAAAGCTAAAAATGTACCGACAGTTAGACCAACCTCGCCTTTGGTTTGGGCATCGGTTAAGAGCTTGAGGGTAAACCAAAACAACACCCCAGAAATAATTGTGGGCATGACAGTATTAAATAGTGCCACGATGTCTTCTACTAGTTGGGTGCTTAATTCTAAATGAATCTGCCGACTATAATTTTTACTCCAGGCAGCAAAAGCACGTTTTTCCGCTCCTGCTACCCGTAATTTGGAAATACCGTTGATTAACTGGACAACTTGCCCAAAAATATTGCCTTCAATCTCTAATAGAGGGCGAACTTTGCGTACCAAAATTGTCCCCGAAATAGAAGTAACCACAACCACCACGATCGCCACGGCTACGGCAATTAAAGCAAGCTTGACATTATAGTAAAATAACAGACCTAAATTGAGCAAGCCAAACAAGCCAGTGATCAGCTTAATGAGAGTATTACCGCCCAAGCGTCGGCGAATAGTACTGACAGAGCTAACACGGGACTGTAAATCTCCAGTAGTATACTGACGGAAAAAAGAAACTGGTAGATTTAATAGTCTGTCCCAAACCGCAGCTTGGGTAGAAGCATCAGAAGTGGTTTCAACTCGCAGTAAAGAGAATCCTTGTGTTAGACGAAATAAACAAGTAGCGAAGGCAGCCAAAATTAGACCGCCACCAATTTGTAATAATAAACCGCGATCGCTATCGGGAATCGCATTATCGATTAAAATTCCTGTAGCATAAGGAGTCAACATGCCCAGTAAGGTGGCAGCAATCCCAGTGAGGATAATTACCAATAAGTCCTTAGCTCGACCAGATATGGCAAACTTCAAGACATCGAGAACGTTGAGAACTCGATCGGGTAGAGAGCGATAAAACATAAATGCCACAGGGTTTAGGTTACCCGCATCCTCGGCACTAACTTTCGTACGAGTTTGAGCTAGGGGGTCTAAAAGTTCATAGCGATCGCCTCTTATAGGTAGCAGGGCCACGGGTTCATCTTCTCTGTAGGCTACTAATGCCCCGCAATCGTTTGACCACCAATCATCTCGTAACAAAACCTGTCGCAGTCGTAAACGGGAAGCACGAGCGATCGCTTCTAAGGGTTCTTTGACCCGACTGAGGTTTTCTGAAGCAGAAGGGGGACAAATAGTTACTCCTAAAGCTCTGCCCACCGCCCCCGCAGCTACTAATAAAGGTGCGCCACTGGCATATAGATCCCTTGATTGCCTCATCAATGGCGATGCCAATTCATTCAAAGCAGTTACTGTAACCTGGCGATTCAGGTCTTCTTGAGCATTTAACCGCTCAAATTCTTCTCGATATTCTTGTTTAGCCTGAAATTTAACATAGGTCAGAACCAGTTTGTGAAGCTGAGAAATCCCTGCAAGCAAGACATTAGCATCTTCTAACGTACTGGTAATTTCCGTAGTTAGTTGAACTGTACCGTCTGCTACTAACCAAACCGCATCATTAATCGGCATAGTTACCGTCGCATTAGTTAAAGTCAGTTCCTCTCTACCCAGCCAATGCAAGTATCCCTGTTGAATTTTGACCCACATAACTGTATCTGGCTCAGGTTGACAAGTTTGACCATTATTTACCGAAAATCGCCCTGGCATTCCCGCTTTGACCTGAATTGGTGGTATGGAAGCAGTTGAGAGAACAGCCTTAAATTTATGCAACCAGTTGTTCACCCAAGTATCAATTTGACTATCGGCGTTAGTAACCAAAAAATCGAAATATGCTCGGTCTATTTTAATTAATTCCGTTTCCCCAATCGGTACAGCCAGAATCTGACTGTCGGTTTTACCTAAACTAGGAATAGTGCCAAAAAGAGCTTCATTCGATTCACAATTAAACAAATAACGCCGATTCCCCGTGAGCAAATCATTTTTAACCGTTACGGCAAAAATAGCGATCGCACCACGATTAACCAACCAAACCGTCTGGGGATCGTTAAGCAAGATCGGTTCATTGCCCTTAATTTTATATACTTGTCCTGGTAAA
>JBDKJC010000371.1:0-4687 GCA_039796815.1 Cyanobacteriota bacterium
TGTGGCGATCGCCGTAGACCAAAATAACCTTAAAACTTTGAAATAGCGTTGCATAATAAGTAATAAGTAATAAGTAATAAGTAATTAAACTGCTTACCACCAAGTTATCCTATCGGATTTAGTATAATTGGCAGATTTAGCTAAAGCGATCGCAACTGCATTGTTATTTTTGCGTAATCCTTCGTAGTGAAAAAATACCTGACCACCAAAATGGCGATCGCGATTAGTTTTGATATATTTAACTAAATCTTGCTGACTGACATCTTTACCATTAGCAGTCAAGGCAATTCCTGGGGCAAATTTGGGTAATGAATTGCGATCGAAGGTTTTGACAATCTGTTTGACTTCTTGGTTGTAGCTAAAGAAACTAGAGCGATAGATCTGGGGATGAATTATGTCACATAAACCGCGATCTACCCAGGCTTTGGCATCTTGCAGTAGGTTATTTAAACAAAAAGGATAAACCGCAGGCGAGAGGGAAACAATTGCTTGGGGTTTGATGGCTTTAACTTCTCGATACATCTGGGCTAAAAATTCTGTTAACAGATCGGCGCGCCACTGTACCCATCGTCTATCTTGGTGGTTATGGGGTGGTTGTCGATTAAAGCTGGATTGATATTGTGCGAGGGTGAAACTATCATATCCTGCGGTAACAGGCAGGGCAGGCAGGCGATCGCATCCTTGAATTCCATCTACATCATAGTTACTAATGATTTCTTGAACTATTGACTGCATAAATTGTTGCACTTCGGGGTGAAAAGCATTCATCCAGGTTAAGCCACCCTGTCTTACCGTTATTCCATCACGATCTATTGCCTGCCAGTGGGGATAGCGTTGTAAAATATGTCCACCATCTAATAAATGAGAAGCCGCAAAGCCATATTCTAACCAGGGAATTACCTTAATATTGCGTTGCTGCGCCTCGGCAATAATTTCTGCTAGCGGATCGCGCTGCTGCTCTTGATAAAAAGGGTCGATTACTGGTATGTTATATTGACCCATGACCTGGCTGGGATAGAGAGTATAACCCCGATTCCAAACCACAGGAAAAATCAGATTAAAGCCATAGGAACTTAAAAAATCCAGCGCCTCAATTATATGTTGCCGTGACTCTAAGACTTTGCTGTGAGGACGATTGGCAATCCAGACTCCGCGTATTTCTGACATCAAGATTGGTTACTAAAATATACTGCTGAGATGATAATTATCCCCAGTAAGAACAAGGGAACTAGTAAATTAATCGGTTCAATCATTTTAAGATCAAATTAAATTAATTAAATTGTATTAACAGGCATTTCCTTTCACCTAAGTTTTTACTTGAACCAATACTACTCAGCTAATCTAACTAAGCTTTATATCCTCCAGGGATTAGCCTTTGCTTGGTTTCCCATTCCCACAATCGTCCTATTTTATGAAGATTACGGGTTAGACATTGAGCAGATTGTAATGCTCAAAACTATCTTATCTTTATCAATTTTAGTGCTAGAAGTCCCCTCGGGATATTTAGCCGATCTTTGGGGGAGAAAAGCCTGTTTGGTCGTTGGTAGCGGGGTATGGGTTGCTAGTTGGTTAATTTACTGTACTGGAACTTCATTTACCGAATTTGCGATCGCCGAAATTTTAGCGGGAGTAGCTGGAAGTCTAATTTCAGGGGCAAATACAGCGCTGGGTTACGATACCCTGATCCAGCTAGGCAAAGAACAACACTATCAAGTATGGGAAGGCAGATTAGGTGCTATCGCTGGAATCAGTGAGGCAGTTTGTGGCATTATCGGTGCGGCGATCGCTTCAATTAATTTGGTTTATCCTTTCTATCTCCAGACGCTTTGCTTAATTATTTACTTTGGTTTATCAATAACTTTAGTCGAGCCAAAATATCATCAAGCGATCGCCCAAACCCAGAAATTAAATCAGCTCAAAAACATTATTGTTGATGTTTATAAACAACCTAAACTGCGCTGGTTAATCTTACTCAGCAGTATTTTTTCTAGTGCTACTTTCCTGATCGTCTGGCTATCACAAGACTATCTCCAGCAATTAAATATTCCTATTCAAGCTTTTGGTTGGGCGTGGGCAATATTTCACTTGGGAATGAGTTTAGCATCGATCAATTCCCACTATCTACAGCGCTTTTTAGGCATCAAGCGATCGCTTTTACTGCTTATACTTATTTTAGCCACTTCCTATATTTGCCTGGGAAGCATCAGCCAAGTCTGGGGTCTAGTTTTGATCCTGAGCATCTATTTGGTGCGGGGTTTTTGTTCCCCGTTAATTCTCAACGCGATTAATCAACAAATTGCTTCTTCTGTGAGGGCGACGATTCTTTCTCTCAATAGCCTAGTGTTTCGGATTGCTTTTGCTGTAATTGCTCCTTTGATTGGAGCGATCGCTTCTAACTATAATTTATCACTCGGCTTAGTCATAGCAGGATGTTTATTTCTCATCTCTGGTTGGCTTTGTTGGTGGCAATTAGTGAGAGTGAGAGCTTTTAAGAGTTAAATTATTATAATCAGCTCATCTAAACAGGTTCTTCATAACCTTGAATATACTCAGGCTCAAACTGACGTAATAATTTTGTCGCTTGACGAATCAAACTATCAGTACCTTTCGTGACAATAATATATTTACCTGCATTGAGACGGTTGCGATAGGTCAAGGCATCCCCGCTACCTGTGGTTAAACCAACACCACCACCGACAACAACTGCACCTAATAATCCAGAGGCTGCACCCAAAATACCGCCGATAATATGCTCGGCTGTTGAGTTAGTAAAGGAAAAAAGGTGAATACCTGTAAGCAAATTAAATACGTAGCCTGCAACAAAACCAAAGGGAATTAACATATAAGCTAATTTTCCCGCTCTTTTACTTGCCTGGTGATTAGGATTGATTAAACCAAATTCATCGGCACTTTGATAACCTTGCCCAAGAATGGTTATTTTTTCTGGTGCAATACCATCTTTTTGCAGAATAGAATATGCTTCTTCTGCTTGCTGTTTGTTCTCTAAAACTGTTACTAAATAATTCATAGTGTCCAACGAAGCTACTATGTTGCTACTATCTTTAAACTAATTTAAACAATTAGTTGCATACATCTTTCCCTAGTCATATTTTATTAAAAAACTCCAGAACCATTAACTGCTAGATATTGAACTACAATTTAAAATTTACAAGTTGTGGCCAATTTTTAATAGCCTCTCGTCACATGACAGAACCTGCATCGTATAAGATTTCTGGTTCTGATTTTCCCAGGTAATTTTAATTCTATTGTCTTCTTCAGCTTGCCATGTTCCTGTAATCTTTTGTGGTCTGTCAGTAGCTCCAATTCCGTACTGAATAAATTCTCCATTTTTTTTTATCTCAAATCCATCTCTTCCTCTGGATGGAGGAAATTGATAACTACTTGGTCGATAAACTTTTACCATCTCAGTATCTTCTTCTCGGGAATGTATCCAGTGTTGAAAGATTGCTGACGGAAGATTGCTATTCATCGGTTTGTCTAAACAGCCTAGCTGCACTATGGATAGAATTGATAACCCAATTACAAAACTTCTTCTGGAAAAGTATTTATCTCTCATTTAATTTGATAATAATTATCATTATAATAATTTGATATTTGAGTATTTCTTATATTAAATACCAAAAAAATGCAACACATTAATCGTAGGAGCGTAGAGGCGATCGCCCTTGTGAAAATTTTATTTGTAGCAAATATTTAAGTATTTTATATTACATTTTTATTGTTAGCTACTATACTAAGTCCAAGAAAATTAAGTAAGGCATGTAAAGTTTTTTCTCAAAAAGTTGGGATTTTTTTAATAGTAAGAACTTAATTATAAGTAATAGTTAAAGCCTTAAAAATATAAACCCAAACATTATTTTAAATTAGTGGAGCAAGAAAAACATGACTTCTCAAAGACGCACATGTGGCACGATGATTCACCATCAAATATTGATGGAAACCTCTCTTACATACAGACAGCAGCGACTATCCATTGAGCAATATAGCAGAGATTATGAGACAGATACCGCCCGCGCCAGAGCAGATTTTCCGCTCATTACCATTCCTGTTGTCGTACATGTAGTTTTTAACAATAGTCGGGAAAATATAACTGATGAGCAGATTACAAGTCAGATCAGAATCCTTAATGAAGATTACAGAAAGCAAAATGCTGATATTATTCTAGTTCCTGAACCATTCATACCTTTTGTTGCAGATGCCAAAATTGAATTCAAATTGGCAGCACAAGATCCTAATGGCAATTCAACCAAAGGCATCACACGAACTTTTACTCAAAAAACAGCCTTTAGTTTCGACGATGCTGTCAAATTTGCCTCAACTGGTGGTAAGGATGCCTGGTCAGCAGATAAATATTTAAATATCTGGGTATGTAATTTAAGCGGTGGTATTTTAGGCTATGCTCAGTTTCCTGGTGGTGATGCCGACACAGATGGTGTGGTAATTAGTCATCAGTACTTTGGTGATGTTGGTACAGCTACTCCACCTTTTAACAAAGGCAGAACTACTACTCATGAAGTCGGTCATTGGCTAAACCTCAGACATATTTGGGGTGATGATATGGGCGCATGTACTGGTTCTGATGCAGTTAAAGATACGCCAAATCAAGCAGATTCAAACTTTGGTCGTCCAACTTTTCCACGTATAACCTGCGGCAACGCTCCTAACG
>JBDKJC010000372.1:0-4681 GCA_039796815.1 Cyanobacteriota bacterium
CGCGAGTCAACAATTATTTTTGACGCTCATAATAACTGTCTGTTTTTAAATCAAGCAGCAGAACAAATATTCAGAGATCGCTCTAAAATTTCTTTACTTGGGGATTGGATTCAAGATAAAGTTAAAGCGGGATTAGCTCAACCGATTGTCTGTAAACTTCAGAAACTACCTCTGAAATTAGCTACTCCTGATGAATCAGAATTACAAGTAGCTGTTATTCTACAACAGCAAGTGGTATCCGACACATTTTGGCAAGAATTAAATCAACACAAATCTTTAGCTATTCGTGAGCCAAAAATTCAACCTAGACATTTTGATCGAGATGAGCTACTACCTACAAAATCTTTTAATCAAACTACTAGCTACGATCGCTTAACTGGACTACCCAGTCATGATTTATTGTTGCAGTATATTGAACAAGAAATTAGCTTTTGCCATAGCAAGCCAAATTATAATTTTGCAGTATTATTTATTGATGTTAATCGTTTTAAAGTAATTAATAGTAGCTTAGGTAGAATTATTGGCGATCGCCTGTTGATGGCAATCTCTCAACGGCTACAGACTTGTTTGCGATCGCACGATTTTATTGCTCGGATGGGTAATGATGAATTTGTGATCTTATTAAGTAATATTGAACATTTAAACTATGCTACCACTGTTGCCGATCGGATATCTCGCGAGCTATCGGTAACTTTTAATCTGGGAGGATATGAGGTTTTTATTGAGGCTAATATCGGTATTGCCGTTGGCGATCGCCAATACGATCGAGCAGAAAATTTACTTCGTGATGCAGAGTTAGCACTATCTAATGCTAAAAGACAAAATAGACTGCCTTATGAAATTTTTAGTCAGTCAATGCGAGGGGAAGCTCTAACTTTATTACAGCTTGAAAATGACCTGAGAAATGCTATCAAAAAAGAAGAGTTTATTCTTCACTACCAACCAATTGTTTCTTTAATTACTAATAAAATTAAAGGATTTGAAGTGTTAGTTCGATGGCAACATCCAGACAAAGGAGTAGTTGCGCCTGGAGATTTTATTCCTTTAGCAGAAAAAACTGGATTGATCATTTCTTTGGGATTTTGGGTTTTAAAAGAAGCCTGTTTACAAATGTATAATTGGCAGCAGCAATTTGATGGTTTAATTGACTGGAAAGTTAGCGTTAATATTTCTAGTAAACAGTTAGCATTACCTAATTTTATCGATCAAGTAGAGCAAATTTTAGCAGAAACTAAATTAGATCCCAAGAACTTGAAGTTAGAGATTACTGAAAGTTCTTTAGTTGAAGATACAAAGCAAACTATTGCGATTCTTAAGCAACTTAAATCTTCGGGAATTGAATTTTCTTTAGATGATTTTGGTACAGGTTATTCGTCATTAAGCTATTTACATCAATTTCCCTTTGACACCCTCAAAATCGATCGCTCTTTTGTTAATAGCATTGGTGATAATATTGAAAAATTAGGTATTGTTAGAGCAATAATTACCCTAGCACGTAATTTAGGCATGGACACCATTGCTGAAGGAATTGAAACTGTTAATCAACTGACTAGATTGAAAGCTCTAAAATGTGAATATGGGCAGGGATATTATCTATCAAAACCTTTAGATAAAGCAATTTTAGAAAATTTGATTGCAGCAGATTTGGCTAAACCACTCAAAGTTGAATCGGCTAACTATCGTTCTTTACTGGACGATGAATTAGCTAGGGAACAATTATTATTTCAAATTGAACAACTACGTCATGAATTAAATGAAGTAAAATCCGAAAAAAACGATCTAGAAATTGTGTTGGAAAATGCTACAGAACATGCCGATTTAGTGGAAGCTCAGTTACATAATGAAATTTGCGATCGCCAAAAAGCACAGGCCGCTCTTAGCTTGGCTAACCGCGAATTAGAACAGCTTAGTGTGCTTGATAGTTTAACCCAGGTAGCTAATCGTCGTCGGTTTAACGATTATTTAATTCAAAAGTGGCAAGAGCTTTCTCAACAAGCAAGTTATCTCTCTTTAATCCTCTGCGATATTGATTACTTCAAGCTTTATAACGATACTTATGGTCATCCTGTGGGAGATTACTGTTTACAGCAGGTAGCTTTAGCAATTGAATGCGTCATGGAATCAATTCCTGGTTTAGTCGCTCGTTATGGTGGAGAAGAATTTGGCATTATTTTACCCAACATCGATCCACCACAGGCATTAAGAATTGCCGAAAAAATTGCGGTTAATGTGAAAAATCTTCACGTCACTCACCAAGAATCTATAGTGAGCAAATATGTCACCATTAGTTTAGGCGTCCATAGCCTAATTCCTTCTTCTGAATCAAGTCCTGAATTACTGATTGCCTTAGCGGACAAAGGATTATATCAAGCAAAAGCCGAGGGGAGAAATAAAGCTTGTTTATATATGGGAGAAACAGAAAAAGAAGCTAATTATTGAGATCCGATCGTTAAATGAGCAACAAATAGTAGAAGCGATCGCCAATCTACTGTTGAGATTGCTTCTTCTACCCCAAAACTGAGAAAAGCTACCAAACTATTTTGCTAGGGATTGGCTTTTTTCTTGTTCTAGCAGCTTAATCTGGGAACTATGTAAAGTCTGAGAATAACTTGATAAATACTCATCGATAATTTCCGAGAGATTGTTAGATTGCTTGGCTTTTTCTTTAATTGCTAATAATACTGTTTCAAAATCTTTATCGGTCAGACGAAAATTATCATTTTCAGGATATTTCACTTTATACTCTTCTTGAAACTTTTCGGCAATAAAGTCTTCAAGAGAACTGTTCATGATATCGGCTCTGAGCTTACGTCCTTTTAGGCTGATTTCTGGATCATTATCTAATTTTGCATTAGCCTGATTATCTCCTGGCTGAGTATTGCGATCGACATTAGAATGATTATAATTTTGAGTGTTATTCATCCTGGCTAACAAAGCTTGACTTTTTGATAACTCATCATCCAACTTTTTCAAATCGTTTAGTTTATTTTCGACTGCTTTTTCCAGTCCCTTGGCTTTATCTTCTAGTAACTGACGCGATTTTGCTATATCACGATTAACATCTTCAATCACTTGTTTTTTCGCTGCCTCTATTTTGTCTAGATCGCTTATTTTAGTATTTAGTTTATCAACAATCTCAATAAGTTTGTGAATATCCATCTTAACTATAAAAATATTTACTTGCTCTAAAAAACATGCATATTCACTACATAGGCATGTTAATCGTAATTATATAATCATTAAGTCACCTGATGTTAACTATATTATTAGATAACAAAAAAGAACGGGCTAGTTAATTCCCGTTCTCATAATATTAGTGGTTAATTGCAGTTTTTTAAAAACTTACTTACTTACTTATTAGTTAAGTTAGTCAATACCTGATTAGAACGTTCGATAAAGGCTTTCATTCCTTCGGCATCAAAGGCTTTTTGAGACATTAATGCCAGATCGTAGATATGGTTGCACATTAAATTAACCATCGAGTTAGAATTATCACCACCTTGAATAATCGTACCTTTGTTTAAATCTAAAAGATTTTGAATTAAGGGGTGAGCTGTATTAATCATCAGCACATGATCTTCAGGGAATACCATTACTTTTTCTTGCATCAAGGCTGCCATTTCCTGCATTCTTCTCATGGCTTCAGGTAGTAATACCATCGCAGGAGGAGTATCTTGAGGATTGTCTGATTTAATGGCTTGAGTTTTGATATTAACTCTGGGTTTATTGAGCGCCTTTTCAAATAGCTCTTTAAGTATTTCACTACGAGTTTTATTCGTCGTAGGGTCGACAATTTCTTGTGCTTTATCGTCTTCGACTAGAGTATCGTCTAGTTCAGAATCAACCCGCGCAAATTTAACTTCAGAATATTCTCTTTCCAAAAATGGAATAAAGTAATTCGCATCGATAAACGAGTCGAGGAATAAAACTTCTAATCCTTGATTCTTGTATAGTTCTACAAAAGTATTCTGAGTACTAGGATCGCTACAGTAGTAGACTTGATTTTCCCGTTTCTCTTTGTTTCGTTCCAGGTACTCTTGCAGGGTAGTATAGGGTTCGGTAGATGCGTTATTTTGGTTGTCATTAACGCTAGACCAAGCATCATCCCCCGCAGTCTGTACTTCTACCTTGGGTGCTTCTGCTACTTCTGCGGTATTGGGTTGATAGGTAGTACGGTAAATAATGAGATCTTCTACCTGTTTCTTAAACTTCTCATCTCTGATGGCACCATATTTGACAAAAGTACCTACATCCGACCAAGAGCTAATATATTTACTGCGATCTTCGTCGTAAAGAGACTTGAGACGACCGCCAATCTTTTTGGTGATAAAATCGGCGATACGGCGGACAGTGCGATCGTTAGTTAAAGCACTCCGAGAGACGTTTAAGGGAATATCAGGACTATCAATTACTCCCTGTAAAGGCATCAAAAACTCGGGAATAATCGCTTCACAGTGTTTACTAACAAATACCTGGTTGCAATAAAGCTGAATTTGTCCTTTAGAAAAATCTACGTCTGGCTTGAGTTTAGGAAAATAAAGAATGCCGTTAAGTAGGAAAGGATAATCAGTATTCAGATGTACCCAAAGTAATGGATCTTCCTGGAAGGGATAAAGATAACGATAAAATTCTAAATAATCCTCGTCGGTTAAATCGCGGGGGGATTTTTTCCAAAGTGCGT
>JBDKJC010000373.1:0-4680 GCA_039796815.1 Cyanobacteriota bacterium
ATTCTTCGTCTTTAATCAAGGAACGTAATTCAGGAGGACGATTTTCAGGTATAGGCGAAACATAGGGAAGTCTGGTATAAGCCCAGTTTTTGCCTGGTCGGGGGCGCATCCTATCGATCATTTCATGGGGATGAGAACCAGTGGCTAAGAACCAAGAGCCAGTAAGCCAAGTAAAGATAATGCCAAAGTGCTTATCTTTACCTCCTGTAGCCCCCACTAACAAGAAACAAAAGGCTGCGATTACTCCTATGGGAATAAATTGTGAAACTGGTAGGAAACCAAAAAACTTGGCTTGACGATTGAGAGCGGTATTGATAGATATTAGTTCTGGAGCTTCCATGACAATAATTTTATAGTTGCAATGAAACGAGCAAAGAATTATTGATTAAGTACCTGTAGCGATTACGGCAGTCATAATGTCGATCGCTAAGACAATTCCGAATAAACCACCCACGAACATGATGATTGGAGTCATGGACTGTCCCTGCTGCTGTTGTTGCCAAGCTGCAAAGCCACCGCCTATAGCTACTAAAATTAGAGCAATCCGAATAAAGGTGAATAAAGTCGCAATCTGAGTAGTACTAATACTACCAACACCATTTTGTGCTACTAGAGTCCCAATGGCATTTTCTAAGCCAGTTAGAAATAAGGCGTGGGAAGGTTCATAAGCACTAAGAGCAAAGGTTAAACCACAGATAACAGTCAACAGATGCCAAACAGAAACTCTAAATTTAAGTTTTTTCGAGATTAAAGGAAGACAAGCTGAGAGAAAATAAAGGCTTCCTGCCAAAATAATACTCATGAGCAGAGTAACTATTAAAGCAGGGTCGGTAATGCCGAGATAAACTAGCATACCGATACCACCTAGAGCAAAAGGCAGGTCTTTGTCTTCAATGCGGAAACTGGAAAGGAATTGTTTTAAGTAAGGTTTTTTCGGATTGTTTGAGTTGGGGTTATAAGAAATAGTCATTGCTTTCAAGTCTTGTTATTTAGTTGTAATTGAATTTGTTTATGTATCTAAAATAACGACGAGCAAGCCTTAGTAACCCTAAGAAATAACTCGTCTTATATCGATATTTAGTTGGCTAACCTTACAGTCTTGGTTAATTATTTCTGACCAAAAGTACGAGGAGTAAAATGAGCGAAGTTCTTTGCTCGGCTGCATGGGTTAAAAACTAAGAATTAAAACTTATTCTATAAACCCTATCTCTTACCACAATGCAGGCTTTGATAGAATAACGGTAAAAATAGTATGAAATGCCCTCGAATTTGCAAGGCAAAAGCAATTAACGATCGCATCTTGGTGATTGAATTCACCAGTCAAGAAGTCAAAACATATGATATTCTCCATCTTTTAGAAAATCCAAGGTTTGCTCCACTTCGTCAACCTGCATTTTTCAAGAACTTTAGGGTAGAACAAGGGGGGTACGGGATCGTCTGGAATGAAGATATCGATCTCAGTGAGTATGAGCTTTGGAAAAATGGCATGACGGTAGCTTCGGGCGATCGCAATTGTTACTCTGTAGAATAGCAACTCGGTTTTTGTATTATTCATAACCGCGATCGCGTCCTAAAGGATACCGCTCCGCATATAGCGGAGGCGAAGCTTCATCGTGTAATCTTCCAAGTCGTGTGGATTTAAAACTAAGAACCAAAAGCTAAACCATTTCCAAACATGGTTCTTCCTGAGTTTTGACTGGGGATGGTTGAGGCTTAATTTCAGGTTCTCGGTCTGCTAAAGCTGTTTGTTCTGCCTGAACGAAACTAGACAAAACATCCAACTGCACCGAATCATTAATCCTACTATCAATATTCCAACCTTCGCCATTGGCTTCGGCGGTAAAGACTGTAGAGGCTACAGAACCTTCTAACTCTTTGATCATCAGAGTAGAACCATCTTCTGCTATCTCAATTTGTAGCTGATCGAGCTTAAGATATTTGTTGAGTTTGTTGATGTCTCCTTGATAGCTAGAAATGGTTTCAGCCAATTCGTGAGCAATATTGACATCTTCTTCAGGGGTAGAATCTACTTCAACTTCTGGTACTTCTATGTCCTTAGCTGCTTCGGTTGCGGTTTTGACTTCAGCCACAATATCCGTATCTATCTCAGTTCTGACTGGGACTTCAGCCCCTAATTGATTAGCCAGCACAGCCACTTCTGTCTCTACCTCAGTTTCGATTATCGTATCTTCAATTGGAACATGATTAGGGTTGGCTACTGATTCAATCTGAGATTTACTAGATTCAATATCTGCTTGAACTAAAGCCTGAGTCGCTTCTAAAGTCTTTCTCATTTCAATCAGTTCTTCTAGCATTTTATCGAGTGTTTGCTCAATTGCGTCGAGTTTTTGTTCGATGGGTAGGTTAGATTTTAAGAGTTTATCGATCGCCGTCGGTTCAGAAAGAGCAGCCGTCTTGGTAAACAGGGGTTCTCGTACTTCAGATTCTGGTTCAGATTGAGGTGCTGTTACGGCAACCTTGGTCTTGACTTCAGTTGGAACTGGTTGCGGTTGAGATTCTAAACCCCAATCCATAATCTTCTCACCAGTTTGCTTGACTAGGCGGTTAATCGCTGCTTTTTCTCGTTCTGCTTGATTCATTTTGGTAGCAATACTTTGCAACCGAGCCTCATGTACTCCCTTGGGAATTCCATTGATAAAATTGCCCATAATCAACATGAGATCGCCATAAAGTTGTACGGGATTTATTTGACCTTTAGACATATTCTTCAAAGCCTGTCCGAGAGCAACCTTGAAATTGCCCACAGTTTGTAAAGCAGCCATATTTACCTTCATTGTTGGGGCTGGGACTGGATTATGAGTCGGTTCGATGGCAGGATTAGGCAGAACAGATGAAGTTGTTTGATTACTTACTTGAGGTTCAGTTGGATTTTGATTTGGTATTGGAGGTGCTACCCCATTAGCCAACGCTGCTAAACCGTCTACTAATTGGTTAGCAACCTGTGGTTGATTCTGTAGCGGTGCTGGAGGGTCAGTAGTAGAGTTGGGTACAACGGCTGGCTGTGACATTGCCTGGAATAACGCCTGAGCTTTAGAAGCTGGAGGATTAGTTTGGGTAGGTTGGGGAGTATTAACTGCTGTAGCTGGAACTGGGGTAGTAGCGACTGGAGTTGGCTGGGTGAAACCTAAACTAGCTTGAATTCGAGTTGAAACCACATCAGGACGGAAAAAGGTTAATTCTTCTTGGGTCGGTTTAACTCCTGGTGGGGCTGAATCTTTCATCAGGAAATAACTAGTACTAGTTTGCTCGCCAATAGTAGCGGTCAGTTCAGAGACAGGGTTTTCTTGCTCTCTAACTTTAAGAGATTTAGTATTAAAAGTAATACGGGGTTTATGGGGATCATTTAAAGAATTACCATCGGCAATTCTTTGGGCTGTACCCAGATAAACATTGGGGTCGTGCATTCCTGCTTGCTGGCATTGATTAATGGCAGCTTCTAAAATCTTCTTGACATAATTGATTTGCTGAAGATCTTGGATACGGTTGTTTTTACTAGATTTTGGCGTATTCATGAGCTTTAAAGTTGAGTTATTTGTTCAATGAGCTTCTAGCTTCTAGCTTCTAGCTTCTAGCTTAAGTTAACTATCAGCTATTAGCTGATAAATAAAATGAGAGTTAAGGTAAAAGCTGCTCTTTTTGCTTGGATTGAGCTTGGTTAGTAAAATTTAAATTGGCTTCTACCCGATGGGACTTGAGGGCTTGTTCCTGACTAGTCGCAGACTTCTGATGACCTGGAGAGGGATGTGCTTGCCGTATTTGATCGCGCTGATGTTTGATTTGGGCTAACCTGTCTTGATGGGATTTTTGGGTCTGAGTAATTTCTTGACGACGATGTTTACTACGCAACTTCCTAGGACTTTGGGGCATTACTTTTTCAGGTAAAGCAATTGAGCCTGGTTTAATATAGACATCCAGACTACGACCATCTAACCGTACTTGACCTGCGAAGCTCGCGGATAGAGGCAGTTTACTAGAACTTTTGGCAAACATCCCTAAAGAATAATAATTCCCATCCCCAGGATTTTGTAGATAAACCATCTGATCACCATGTCGGTCGGAGGTGGGATCATTGAAGGTACTGACTAAAAAATTAAGTTCGCGACCCTGATAGTAAGGGACACTAAAGTCATGTTGAACATAGGCATTTTTGTCGAGTCCCAGTAACTTGACTTGGCTGATTTCCTGTCCTAGTGCTTTAGTGACTCGTTCTGGTAATACAGAAAAGACCATTGAAGCCTTACGACTAGACTGCTCTTGTAGCCAATTAAGATGTCTTGGAGGGACAATTTTTATCGGATTGTACTTTTTACTGCCAGAAGGAACGGTAAACAACTGGTTATATAACTGACGGTTTTGGTTAAATACCTGTTGTTTGGCGATTTTTAGGTCAATCTGATCTTGATGACGAGCAATGGCAGGGTCATGGAAAGGGTCGAATAACTGCTTAACCTGGGAGTCTATGTTTCTGACCGCAAATACCACACAGGGTTTACTAGGGTGAACAGTTGCCTCAAAGTCCTGTCTTTGGGCATCTAAGATCTCTTTGATATAGGCAGCACAGTCTCGTCTTCCATGACTGGCAAACAGACTCGATTCAAAAGGAGCTTCGATAATATAGGCAGGTAAACCTTTTCTTAAATCCCTTTGATATTCATGTTC
>JBDKJC010000374.1:0-4667 GCA_039796815.1 Cyanobacteriota bacterium
TAGGTCTTCAACATGAATGTAGTCTCTAATTCCAGTCCCATCTTTTGTTTGATAGTCAGTGCCATAAATACTGGCAGAAGAGCGAATCCCTAAAGCAGCATCACACCCTACTTTGATTAAATGAGCAGCTTTCTTACCCATCTGACCAATTTTGCCCGAACTATCGGCTCCTGCTACGTTAAAATAGCGCAGAATGACATACTTAAGCTCGGAAGCTTGAGCATAGTCGCGGATAATATTTTCGCTCATTAATTTAGACTTACCATAAGGATTAATCGGTATGGTAACAGCCGATTCTTCCACAGGAGATTCTTGAACTTCTCCATATACTGCTGCTGTACTGGAGAAGACAAATTGATTCACATTAAATTTTTTACAACACTGTAATACATTAATCACGTTGCTGGTGTTGTTGGAATAGTAATCTAGAGGTTGCTCTAAAGATTCGGGAACAGAAATACTAGCAGCAAAATGAATTACTGCATCAAAATTGTGTTGTTCAAATACTTGTGATAGATGTTCTCGATCGTTGAGTTCTCCTTGACATAATTCACCATATAAAATTGCTGCTGCCGATCCTGTAGATAAGTTGTCATAGATAACAATTTCATGCCCAGCTTCTCCTAGTTTTTTGACCGTATGGGAACCTATATAACCTGCACCACCCGTCACTAAAATCTTACTCATATTGATTTAACTTAATTTATAGTATTTATACTTATTGTTTCTTTCCCTACCTATTATAAGGAAAGATATACAATTAAGCTGAAAATTTACTTATAAGGCTTTTAATTAGAATTCTAACCATAATTTATGGCTAAAAGTATTATGTGATGATGCAAAAAATTAAATAAAAATAATTTTTGAATATAGCGATCGCTCACTCGATAAATTGCAATAGTTTATTTGTTAACAAAGTATTTCAAAAATGTTTTTGGCTAACTTAGTCGATCTAGTATTAAGAACATATTGCAATTAGAGTACTCAAAGAGTTAATTTAATCATTAAGTAATTACCACTTTATTAATTTTATCCCTCTGTTAATTATTAGTAAGTTATGCCTCGATCGCCCAAGCTAAAATTCGATCGCGGAACGCTACTGTTACATCCACCTCCGCAGGGTAGAGCCTGGTTAGACTATGCTACCTGGGACGATCGCGTAGAGAAATTTCGCATTCCTGCTATTTACTATCGTTCTCTAGTAGAAGCTCTTCAAGCGGATGATAAAATGATTATTGATGAAGCCAAAGAGTTTTATAGCCTAGAATTCCAGTCAGTATCTCAATTTGAACCATACCCGCATCAAGCAGAGGCATTACAGGCTTGGAAGCAGTCTGGTAGAAAGGGAGTGGTAGTCTTACCTACCGCAGCAGGCAAAACTTATTTAGCACAGTTAGCCATGGAGGCAACTCCCCGCACCACCTTAATAGTCGTGCCGACCTTGGACTTAATGCATCAGTGGTATGCTCAGATAGAATCTACTTTTCCTAATACAGAAGTTGGTTTACTGGGAGGTGGTTCGCGCGATCGCACGCCGATCTTAATTGCTACCTACAACAGTGCCGCAATTCACGCCGAAACTTTAGGCAATCGTTATGCACTCCAGATTTTTGATGAGTGTCATCATTTACCCACCGACTTTTTCAAAGTAATTGCCGAATATGCGATCGCTCCCTATCGTTTGGGGTTAACCGCTACACCCGAACGCAGCGACGGTACTCACCGAGATTTAGACACCCTGATTGGTAAAATTGTCTATCGGAAAACTCCCGAAGAACTGTCTGGAAGAGCATTAGCCGACCATAAGATCGTGCAGATACGGGTTAAATTATCAGAGGCAGAACAGCTTAAATATGAACAGGCGATCGCTATTCGGCGTAAGTTTTTACGGGAGTCAAATATCTCTTTAGGTAGCCTTGAAGGCTGGCAATTGTTTGTTCAAGCTAGTGCGCGATCGCCCCAAGGTAGAAAAGCAATGTTAGCCCATCGTGAAGCTAAAGAAATTGCATTGGGAACAGATGCTAAACTGCGTATTTTAATCGATTTGATGGAAAAACATCAAACAGAGCGGATCTTAATCTTTACTAACGATAATGCCACCGTATATCGTATCTCCCAGCAGTTTCTGATCCCTGCCATTACTTATCAAACTGTGGTTAAAGAGCGTCATGACATTTTGACTAGATTCAAAGCTGGAGAGTATAAAACCCTGGTTGCTTCCCACGTACTCAATGAAGGAGTTGATGTCCCCGATGCGCGAATTGCCATCATTCTTTCAGGTACAGGTTCTACCAGAGAATATATTCAACGATTGGGTAGAGTTTTAAGAAAGGGCAATACATCCAATAAACAGGCGATTCTCTATGAGGTTGTAACAGAAAATACAAGTGAAGAAAGAATTTCCGAACGTCGCCGAGGCGAACAAAATGAGCAGCAGCCAGAATATCGGCAGTTAAAATTAATTCCTAATAAACCCAAACCAATTGAGAAACGAAAATTTAAAGCAGCAGAAGAATCGAAGCAATGGAATCAAGAAGAAGAATAAAAAACTGAATAAAGGGGCTTCCCTCCTAGCCGTAAGCTATAAGCAAATTTGCAATCAAACCTCAACATAACCTATATTTTCAATCAGGTAACAATTAATGAAAACATGAATAAGTATAAATATTCAGGCAGTTGCCATTGCGGAAATATTACTTTTGAAATGGCAGTTCCTCAAAAATTAAATTTGTATAATCCAAGAGCTTGCGATTGTAATTTTTGTCTTAAACATCGTGCTTCATATATATCAGATGAAAAAGGCAAGCTGGCAATATCGGTCAAGAAAAAAAGTAAGTTGAACAGATATCAGCATGGCGATCGAATTGCCGATTTTCTCATTTGCCAAACATGTGGTGTTTTAGTTGGTGTTTGTTATGAGACTCAAGAACATTTATATGCCACTATCAACATTTGTACTCTTGAGCCAACCATTAACTTTAAACAGAACCAAGTAGTTTCGCCTAAGAAGTTTGGTAAAAATGAAAAAATTCAACGATGGAAAGATCTTTGGTTTGCTAATGTAGCGCTAATTACTAATTAGTTTGTTATTTGACCGATCGCTATTAAAACACAAACTTAAGTAGACAATAACACTACAAAAGTAACTTTTAAAAGTTGAAAATATGTCTTTTCCCTACAATGTTAATGAATCAACAATTTTAAGTTTAGTTGAGTTAGAAGATGCAGAAGAAATATTCGCTCTTGTAGATACTTCTCGCGATCGCCTGCGCGAGTGGCTACCGTGGGTTGACTTGAACACAACCGCTGATGATACCAGAACTTTTATTCGCTTTGCACAACAGCAATATGTCGAGCAACAAGGATTTCATTGCTGTATTAGATATAAAACTAAAATAGCTGGTGTCATTGGTTTTCATCGCCTAGATTGGACAAACAAAACTGCGGAGTTAGCATATTGGCTTGGCGTACAATATCAGGGAAAAGGATTAATGAGCCAATGTTGTAAATTTCTGACCAACTATGCTTTCCATTGTTTAAAATTTAACCGTGTAGAAATTAGAGCTGCAAGTAATAATTTTAAGAGCTGTGCTATTCCTGAAAGGTTAGGTTTTATCAAAGAAGGAATTTTACGTGATGCGGAATGGCTAAACGATCGCTTTGTAGATAACGTTGTTTACTCAATGCTTTTAAAAGATTGGTAAAAGACTCTTTGCTTAATAATTAATAATTTGTTCAATAACTAGAGTAATTTATGACAAATTTAATTCAAGCCGTTGTTGTCGATCCAAGTGTCCCCGAACGTTTAGTATTTCGAGAGGTTGAACCTCCTTCGCCGTTACCACATCAAGCGATCGCCAGAGTAGCCTCGATCTCTTTAAATCGAGGTGAAGTACGTCGTTCCCAAAAGGCAGCAGCAGGATGGCGACCAGGTTGGGATTTTGCTGGAACAATTGAAGTTCCAGCCGCAGATGGTTCTGGTTTTCCTGCGGGAACTAGGATTGTAGGATTTTTGCCAGAAGGTGCTTGGGCAGAAAAGGTTGCTATATCTTCTGATGCGATCGCCTCTTTGCCTGATTCAGTTACGTTTAGTACGGCGGCAACACTACCTGTGGCTGGGTTAACAGCACTCTTAGCTCTAGAACTAGGTGGTTCATTACTAGACCGCTCGGTACTAATTACGGGTGCGTCGGGGGGAGTGGGCTATTTTGCTTGTCAGCTAGCAGCACAAGCGGGTGCGATCGTTACAGCGCAAGTACGTCGTCCTGAATTGGTTGAGTTTGTCACCCAAGCCAAGGCACATCAAGTTGTGGTGGGCGAATCCTTCGAGCAATTTGCACCATACGATCTCGTGCTTGATTCTGTAGGTCAAAACGTGTTACCTGCGGTTTTAGAACAGCTGGCAACCGATGGTACTTGCGTGATTTTTGGCGCAACGGCTGGAGAAAACATTACCTTCAATGCTTCCAAGTTTTATGGTAAAGGAGGGCTGAGTTTGTACGGATTTATTTTGTTTCACGAACTGAAGAAACAGCCCGCATCGCTTGGATTGACGCGATTAGTAAAGTTAATGACCGACGGTGTACTAGTACCGCATATCGATTTAGAAGCACCCTGGAGTGAAATTGCTCGAGTTGCTCAACAATTAACTGACAGACAGTTTCTCG